>JBBAGC010000158.1:0-5634 GCA_041655115.1 Spirochaetota bacterium
TGTTGTTGATAGCAAAACCAGTAAAATTTTAGGAGCCCAGTGTGTGGGACCTGGCGATGTCAGCAAACAGCTTGCAATTTGGGCTATAGCAATTAAAGGCGGGCTTACAGTTGAAGATATGGTAAATGCAGATCTTCCCTATGCACCACCTTTCTCACTTGCACTGGATCATTCCATTGCTGCTGCACATATTATACAAAACAAACTTAAAGGACGAATGACTGGAATATCCTGTGCTGATGTTAAAACAAAAATTGATGCAGGGGAAAAACCCTTTATTCTTGATGCCCGGGCACCTGAAGAATATGAGGAAATACGTCTCGGCATAGGTGAACACCTTATCCCTATTGGAGCATTAAGAAACAGGTTAAATGAAATTCCAGCAGACAAAAACGCTGAAATTATATGCTTTTGCAAAATATCCCTGCGCGGATATGAAGCAGCACGTATTCTCGAAGGAAGAGGATGGATCAATGTTAAAGTTATGGAAGGGGGGATTGCAGCCTGGCCCTTTCCCAGAGAAAAATAAAATTATTATTACTGAATATAACAGAGCCCGTTATTTACGGGCTTTGCTTTAACAGATTATATAAAATTTCTACAAACTGATTCAGTAATTAATTTACAGGTTGAAACTTTATCATTATAATATTATACTTAAACCGTTAAATTTTGGTTATCTGTAAATTCAACTCTGCCAGAATAAAGCAGGTGATTATTAAAAAACAAAGGGGAAAGGTATGAAAAATACATTTAAAGCAGGGGCTTTTTATTTTGCTGTTGTTTTTGCTGCTGGTTTTATTATAAGCCCATTGCGGAAATTTTTTCTGATCCCTGAATTTGGAATTAAAACTGCTGAGCTAATTATATTGCCTATTATGCTTTTAATAATTTTATTCTCTGCTAAATGGATTATGCATCGCTTTAATATTCCGGGCAAAAGCGCATCAGGTATTATCACAGGAATTATTGCCCTTGGGTTAATGCTTCTTGCAGAATTTTCTGTTGTACTTAAAGTTCAGGATCTTACAATCAAAGATTATCTTTTAAATAAAGACCCGGTGTCCGGTATAGTCTATTATATAACCCTTGGTGCCTTTACAATAGCGCCCTTTCTTTTAAAGCAGAAACAAATAAAGAACAAGGAAATACATAATAAATCACATCTACCGATTAAAACCGATTAAAGAAAATACTATAAAGAAGTTTTCTGGTCTGATGAAAACCGCAATCCCAGGCAGGATATAAAGCTCCTGTACAAATGCTTTTATCTGGTTAATCTTTATTAAAGCCTATTTGCAAAAACACTCCAGGGAATAATTCCTGAAAATATTATTCAAAAGAGGATCTGTAACTACTGCAAGTACAACATCCTTTTCCATATCATCAATAAATACTTTTTCCACATTAAAATATTCCACAGCTTTAACAGGATCAGGAAGCTCCCTTATCATGTTTACCAGAAATGAAAGTCTGTTCATGTCTCTCTGCTCAAAGGGAAGACTTTTTTCTTTATTCAAATTGCTCTTTTCTCTATACTGCTTTAAAATATCGCTTAGCCTGCTAAACAGCTTAATATCATCATTATAGCGCATTATAAAATCCGCTGAAGTATCTTTTGTTGAATCCACCTCTGACATCATTATCATTAAGTACTGAAAAAGATGGTAATTCCTTGATATAATTGATTTTAAAAATTCATCAGGAAGCTTGACAAAAGATTCAATAAATTCGGAAGTGTTTTTTATTTTACTAAAATACCTGTTTAACATAGCAGCATCAAACTTTGAAAGTATAAGAAAAAGAATAAGCTTGTCATGGTTTAAGTAGGCAGAGTTTAATGCCAGGTCAAGAAGACGTTCATTGTTAAGAAAAAAAAGAATTTCATCAATAACTCTTTCTGTAGAATGGTCATGTATGGAACAATAGCCAAATGTAAATATTATAAAACGCTCTAACATATTAATGCTAAATTTTTCTGAATTAATATAATCCTGAATATGCGTCATATCCCTGAAAAGTATAAGAAAATATAAAAACTGTTGCGTAAGCTCGTATTCTCCTTCATCAAATATCCTTTGCACCATTTCAATAAATTCATCAAGGCTAAGTTTTTCAAAAATTGGCTTTATTTTATTAATTTGCGGGAAAGAGGAATCCTGCATAATTGCTTCTGTATAAAATAATTGGAATTTATCCAGGTCTGTTAAATTTACATTTTCTGCTGCATTATCCATTTAACACTATCCACTTCAAAAATATTCGCCAGAATTAATAGTAACCTATACCTATAGTGTAGTCAAGTCCTTTGCTAAATAATTGCATCTTTAAAAAAACGCTTTACTTCACTTTATTAAATTTAATTTTTCTTTTTTCCTTATTTGTGTTATTATTTTACTATATATTATGTTTTGATTTAAATCAGGGGCAATATTATGAATGATAATAGAAACAGCTTAAAATCAATAAATAAAGCAGACAGAAGAAAAGGACAGGATCCTCTTTTAAAAATACTTAACTTTATTGTTATTCTGTCATTTTCACTTGTTTTTCTTATATTTATACTTCTGCTAATGCCCAAAACCTCTGAACAAATGATGTTTTTCAGAAAATATAACCTGAATCCTGATGTACCCTGGGAAGAAACATTTCTTACCTATGCTTTTATACTACTTGTAATTCAGCTCTTTATAGCAAGTACAGGAGTTATAATAAATGTTATAAGAGCAAAGAGAAAATACGACAAATTCCATTATTCATTAATGATTTTTATAATAATTTCACTTATTGGAATAATTGGTATCACACTGACCAGGAGCTGATTAAATCTCTTCATCAAAATCAACATATACCTTATTTTCCCACTTAGCCATAAGGCTGTATGCAGAAGGCACTACAAACAGAGTTAGCATTGTTGAAAAAATCATTCCCCCAATAACAGCTACAGCCATGGGAATGCGCGTTTCAGCTCCCGGACCTAAAGCAAGTGCAGGCGGTATTGATGCAGCAACTGTTGAAATTGTTGTCATAAGAATTGGCCTTAATCTTATTGGGCAGGCTGTTAAAAGTGCGCTTTGCACATCCATTTTTTCTTTTTCACGCATCTGATTTGTAAACTCAACCAGCAATATGGAATTTTTCTTTACAAGACCCATTAAAAGAATAAGACCTATAAGGCTGAATATATTAATAGACTGGTTCATAATATAAAGTGCAAACAATGCTCCTGAAAAACTAAAGGGAAGAGACATTAAAATAATCACAGGATGAATAAAAGAATTAAACTGGCTTGCAAGAATCATATATGAAATAACAATTCCAAGAACAAGTACAAAAATAAGCGAATTAAAAGATTCTTCGGTTGTTTTTGCACTACCGGTTTTCTCCGGATAATACCCCTCTGGAAGCACCTCCCTTGCTATACGCAAAGATTCATCAATCCCCTGCTGCTGGGAAAAGCCTGAAGCAGGATTGGCAAATATAGAAATAGCCCTTTCCCTGTTTACCCTGTTTATTGCAAGCATAGATAGTCCTGACTCAATTTTCACTACCTCTGATAAACTTACAAGCTCACCTCTGTTGTTTCTTACATAAAGCGATTTGATATCCTGAATTTTTCTTCTTTCATCCTCTTTAAGACGCACCCGCATATCAAACCTGTGTCCACCTTCTGTAAACTTTCCAATCCTTGCTCCACCAATAAGTGCGCTTATGGTATTTCCTATAGAAGCCATGCTAACGCCCCTCATTTCCGCAGCAGCCCTATCTGGTATTATTCTTACTTCAGGCTGACCTGTATCATAATTTGAATCCACATCAACAAGCATACCACTGGATTCCATAAGCTCCTGAATTTTCAAACTTGCATCTCCAAGCACATCCCAGTCCTTCCCTTTAATAGTAAACTCAACAGGATAGCCCCTTGATCCACCAAATCCCCTCTGGGAAAAAGTCCTTATTGAAATCCTCATATCCTCTGGAAAATTTCTGCTCTCTTTTCGAATTATCTTTATCAATTCATGCTGCGTGATTGCTTTCCCCTTTTCAGGGTTAATTGGCCTTTCTCCGGGTTTATGCATTGATATCATAATTGTACTCTGATTTGAAGTCCCGGTTCCAAATCCTCCCACAACAGTAAAATAATGAGATAGTTCTTCTAATGAAGCCAGATATTGTTCAACCTTTTTTGTCATTGAATCATTATATTCTATAGATGTGCCAGCAGGAAACTTTATATTAATAGCAAAAGTCCCCTGATCCTGCTCCGGGACAAATTCCTTTTTCAAAGGAATTAAAACCAAAAGCGATAAAGAAAAAATAACAACAGCAACAATAAGCACCTTTATCCTGTGATTAAGAGAATAGCCTAAAAGCTTGCTATAATATAGTGAAAGAGAAGAAAACACCCGATTCACAACACTGCTCATTCCACGGGAATCATCTGCCAGCTTAAGAAACCTGGAAGATCTCATAGGAGTAAGAGTAAGGGCTTCAAGAAGAGAAAGACAAACAGCTATGCTTATAGTAATTCCAAACTGCAAAAAATACTTTCCTATTATTCCGGACATAAACGCAACAGGAAGAAAAATTGCAACAACTGACATAGTTGATGCAATTGCTGCAAATGTTATCTGCCTTGCTCCAAGCCTTGCAGCAGCTATTCGCTCCTTACCCAAACCCATAAATCGGCTTATATTTTCCATGACCATTATTGTATCATCAACAACTATGCCTATTGCAAGAGTAAGGGCAAGGAGAGTAAAAGTGTTAAGAGTAAACCCAAAAAAATATAAAAATATAAAAGTTCCCAATAAAGACATAGGTATTGCTAAAAGAATATTCACGGTTGAAGACAGAGTGCCTAAAAAAACAAAGCAGACAAAACCGGTTAACAAGGCTGATAAAATAATAGTAAAAAGAAGCTCATCAATAGAATCTTCGATAAAACTGGTCCAGTTGTGGGATACCTGTATGTCGTATCCTGCAGGAAGAATTTCGCGAATATCATCAGCCCTCTTTATACCCTCCTTTGCTATAAGAACAGCATTAGCACCCCTCTGCTTAAATAAAGCTATACCTATACTTTGTTTACCATTATATCTGGAGGTTCTTTTGGAATCTGCAAGGCCATCTTCAATTTCGCAAACATCTTTAAGAAATATTTTACTATAAACAGGGCTACCCCCCCTTTGAGTTATGGGAATGTTTCCTACTGATTCAACAGTATAGGCCTCACCAAGGGCTCTTAAAACCAGCTCCTGCCTGCCGGTTTCCAGGTTCCCACCCGGCACCTCTACATGCTCCCTCCCAACAGCATTGATAATATCATCTACTGTAAATTCATATTTCCGCAGCTTGTTCCTATCCACCCAGATACGGATATTCCGATCTATATATCCAAAAAGACCCACCTCTCCTACACCAGGAATAGTCTGAAACCTGTCGCGTAGTTGATAACGAACATAGGACATCTGCTCTTTTAAGGAAGAATCTGAAGTTACGGAAAATATTATAATAGGCTGATCCTCAGGGTTCCTTTTGGAAATAACAGGAAAATCAATACCAGCTGGCAAAAGCCTTTGAGACCGGGAAAGTTTGGACTGTATCTCCTGAAGAGCAACATCAACATTTCTG
>JBBAGC010000159.1:0-5629 GCA_041655115.1 Spirochaetota bacterium
GTCTGATGGTTTCCCTGCATTACCTCAAGTACATGCACAACCTCAGCGATGAAGGCGTTCTTGACGGGTGGGTTGAGAACCCCTACTGGCAGTACCTGAGCGGCATGAAGTTTTTTCAGCACGTCTTTCCCATAGATTCCTCGAGCATGACCCGGTGGCGCGGTCGTATTGGAGAAGCGGGCGCTGAGGAGTTGCTGAAAGAGACCATCGAAGCGGGGTTGAAACTGAAGGCAGTGAAGCCATCCCAGCTTACCCGCATCAATGTGGATACCACCGTTCAGGAGAAGGACATTCGCTTTCCTACCGACGCGCGGTTGTACGATCGTGCCCGGGAGCGTCTGGTGAGGGCGGCTCAGAAACAGGGCATTGCGTTGCGTCAGAGCTACAGCCGGAAATCGAAGCATCTTGTCAGGCAGCAGCAAAGCCGCTCTGCCCATGCCCGTCAGATGAAGCGGGCCCAGGGATGCACCAGGAAGCTCAGGACCTGTCTTGGGCGGGTGATTCGGGACATTGAGCGGAAGCACCCCAACCCGGACGAACATCTTCGTTCCCTTTTGGAAACGTCACAGCGAATCCTCACCCGGCAACGACAGGACAAACAGAAGGTCTACCGTGTTCATGAACCATCGGTGGAATGCATCAGCAAAGGGAAAGCACACAAGCGCTCCGAGTTCGGCTGCAAGGTGAGCGTTGCGGCGACCCAGCCGTGGCGGCTGGTTCGTTGACGCCAAGGCCATCCACGGCAATCCCTATGACGGTCACGGTCACACATTGACGGACGCCCTTTCACAGGTTGAGCGGGTTGCCGAGGCACCGAAGCATGTCTTTGTCGACAGGGGCTATCGTGGTCACGGGTACACAGGCGACGTCCAGGTTCATGTGGACACGAGGCGTCGAGGCAGAACGCCACGGAGTCTTTGGCGCTGGATGAAGCGCCGTGCGGCGATCGAACCGGGGATCGGTCATGTAAAACGTGAGCATCGGATGGACCGTAACCGCCTGAAGGGAATCGAAGGAGACCGGATCAATGCGATCCTCTGTGCCGCCGGGATGAACTTCCGGAAGCTGCAGCGCTTCGCTGCCGCTTTTTTGCACTCATTGTTCCTGCAGGACTTCGGCGGCCTTGGTACCGATTTGGTTGTCAAAGAGCCTGTGGCTAGGACAGCGATCTGAAAAAACGAGTTTTTCAGGATCGACTAAATAGAGTTTCTGGGTAGGCTTTAACCACTAAATTTTCGAGCCGTTGGCTGCATCGCTGCTAACGGCTCGTAGAAGCGTTTGATTCTCTGATCACATTTGACCTCATTACACTGAATAGGTCGTGCCAAGGTAATGTCCTCGAGTGATCGACATCTGCTCAGTGCGACATAGGCTTACCCCGAATCAAAAGCCCCGTCGCCAAGATCAACTCGAACTCGCTCCAATGTTTTCCCTTGGCTTTTGTGGATAGTTACAGCTCAAGCGAGCATCAGAGGGTACTGTATATATTGTCCAGCTAGCACCGGCTTAATCTTGTCGTCGTCGTAATCATACTCGTACTTATATGATTCCCACTTCACCCTCTGTACCTCATGGAGAGCTCCCGGATGGTCTGTCATTAACTCGACCTGAATGGATGCTTTTTTAAAGGCTGTGATACGGTCAAGAGTCCTATTCACCCACCGCTTCTTCTCGTCGTTCTTTGTGAACATAACCTGTGCTCCGACTTTCAAGGCAAGATTGATCGGTACGGGGAGTTTCGCACCACCGCCCGCAAACTTCCCGAATACTTCTCCCTTGAAAACCCTTCGTTCGCCAAGGAGTTTTGAGAGTTCTCCTTCATTAACTTGATCGGCTGAGGTGTTGGTACATGTAAGTGTGATAATGTGCTTTCCGGCGGCACTCTTTGAACATGCGGCATTTATAATTGGAATGACCTTATCTAACTGCTCAGCAACGCGAACTTTGTTGAGCATGTCCGTGAACTCTGGGCTGCGCTGTCGGAACGTCTTACCAAGTTCAACGGGGATAAGCTGGCAGTTTTCCAGTGATTTCGCACTGAAGAGAAAGGGGCTGCTGTACTTCCGACCGAAGAGTGCCGACTCCGCAGTTCGCTCCACAACGGGAGGCAACTGGAAGAGGTCTCCGACAAGAAGCAATTGAGTTCCACCAAAAGGTCGATTAGGATACTTCCCGTTAATGCGTAGGAACTTATCCATTGTATCCACGATATCGGCCCGCACCATCGAAATCTCATCCACAATTAGAATGTCTGGTTTTGTATAGAGCTTCCTGTCCTTAACCTTCTTGATGTCATCTTCCGTTATGATGCGCGGGGGGAACCTAAAGTAGGAATGGATCGTTGCGCCTTCGACATTGAGGGAGGCAACACCTGTCGGGGCAACAACCACAACATTCTTCCCTTCCTGGACTAGCCCCCGTTTTGACCGGACACCCTGACCCTGGCAATACGTTGTAGTTGTAGATATAGTACTACAACTACAACGAGGAAGAAGGTGTCCATGGATCCTGTTGAAATCGTCACATCGGTACAGCGTCGCCGTCGGTGGTCCCCGGCGGAGAAGAAAGCCATCGTCGAGGAATCGGAACAGCCTGGGATGAGTATATCGTCAGTAGCCCGTAAATACGGGATACACCCGAACCAGCTCTTCACCTGGCGGCGATTATTCAATGAAGGTGCTCTTTCAGCAGTGCAGGCCGGTGAGCGTGTTGTACCTGCGTCGGAGGCAAAGGAGCTGCGGAATCGTATTCGGGAACTTGAGCGTCTGTTAGGCCGCAAGACGATGGAAGTGGAGATCTTGAAGGATGCCGTTCGCCTTGCCCGCGAAAAAAAACTGATCTCGCGCGTTCCCTTGTGGAAGAAGGACGACATCCGATGAAGGCGATTGCTGAAACAATGGGGGTCTCCCGCACCCACCAGTATGAAACGCGCCGGAGCGTCACCCAGGGCGGCAGGCGACGGTATCATAAGGCTGACGACGGGCGATACCTGTCCCTGATCCGTGAGATCGTTGATGCACGCCCCACCTATGGATATCGCCGGGTAACGGCACTGTTGAGCCGTTGCTTGGAAGAACCGGTGAACCACAAGCGGGTCTATAGGATCATGAAGATGAACGGGCTCCTGCTGCAACGGCATACAGGCCGGCCGGTGAAGGTCCATGACGGTCGTGTCCGGGTGATGCGCAGCAATCTTCGCTGGTGCTCCGACGCCTTTGAGATTGTCTGCTGGAACGCACAGCGGGTCCGTGTCGCCTTCAGCCTTGACTGCTGCGATCATGAGATCATGAGCTACGTGGGAACCACAGGAGGCATCTGCGGGAACCTGGTGCGGGATCTCATAACCGAAGCGATTGAATACCGGTTCGGTTCCGTGGATCGAGTACCGAACAGGATCCAATGGCTCAGTGACAACGGTCCTGCCTTCATCGCCAGGGAAACCCAGCGTTTTGCCAGAATGCGAGGTCTGGATGTCTGTACAACGCCCTACTACAGCCCGGAATCCAACGGCATGGCGGAATCCTTCGTAAAGACGTTTAAACGGGACTATGTCCATGTGAATCCTCTGCCTGACGCCAAAACGGTGCTTGAACAGCTTCCTCGCTGGTTTAACGATTATAATGAATACCATCCCCATAAGGGGTTGAAAATGATGTCGCCCAGAGAGTATAGGAGAAATCAACTTACGTTTGAACCGTGTCCGGAAAAATAGGGGCAACTCCACTGGAGGGAGTGGCGCAAGAAGTGAATCAGGGTTGATTTACCTGTGCCGGCCTTACCGCTGACAAATACAATTGGGAATCCACTTTTAAGTAGTTGCAAGACGTTGCGGTATTCATTTGTGATTTCAATTTCTTCCAGGGAAGCTGAAGGGAAGGGGGGGCAACAGATGGTGGACTGAAGCGAGAATGGGTGGCTTGCCGATTGAGCTCGCCGATATTAACCGGCGAGATGCAAAGAATTTCCTTAAGTGTGTCCAGCAAGCCCATGTCATCTCCTCATGCGATCTTCATGGATCACTACCTTGCGAGCAGAAGCGAGTGCGTATGAAGTAGCTTGTTTAGACACGAATCATCGGTTTCGTTCCCGAGAAAAATCATTCCAAAATAACTCCTCTTTTATCAGTAAGTCTCTGATATATTGATCGTTTCGTGGTACAATGAGGTGCACAGGTCGCTCCTCTGGCAAATAGCACCAGAAATCGACTTCTGTTAGTCCAGTGATAGCCAGAATATGCTGAAGTTGGCCTATATAGTATCTGGGAGGCTTCTGGTTCTTCGCCGTATACTTATATACACTTGTGCCACATTTGATTTCTACAACACACTGGCCATTGATGGAAAGTCCATCTAGACTTGCCCTCATCCAGGGTCTCTCTACACTCTCTACACAAAGAGGACGAAAGGTAATCCCTTTCACCCGCTCGTAGCACATTCGCGCTTCTGGTTCCAAGGCAGATCCCCGCTTCATGGCCTGATTGGGAAAGGGTCTAACAGCTCCCAACTTTTCACTCATAAGCATATCTCGACTCTTCCATGGGTTCTCGCCCATTATTGCCGGTGCATCCGAGGCGCCCAAACCTCCGTCACGCCATTTGTGCCAGCAAGACGTCCCTTGTTCTACATCAACTATCTGGTATTGTAATTTCTTTCCAGTATCACATAAAAAGCGATATCCACATCGAGAACACTTTACACGGATTTCTCCAACAGCTTTTGGAACTCTTAGTCGCTGTTTGCATAGCTCGCATACAATAATTTCAGTGATCGAACTCCTCATCTCCTTACCTCGACTATCCGACGAAAAGATTACTAAAAAGAAATACTATTGTCTTGTTGTTAAAAAGATGTCTGATAACGGCACTAGGATCGGTCGAGTCGATAGATAAAAAAGACTTTAAAGTATCTATAGCAAAGCAGTAGTATTCATTTGATGGTTCATCCCTTCTCCCACTCATGAAGGCGTGGGAGAAGAAGAATTGTAGAGCGTACCACCAATCATTTTCAAGATCGTATTTGTCCTATCGGCCCAGATATCTTTTTTCGTATTTGGTACCATAAGAAGCTATTAATTCAAAGCTGCCCATTTTATTCATTGAGTTATAATTTAACCGTCCTGAAACAAATATGAAAAAGGGCTTTCTTCGTATATCTGTTCGTCACCATCCAACGTATCATATTCATGCCTGATCTGTTTGACCTTAACATATTGAATGTCCACCGGCTCAGCGATATCTAGTCCAAATAACGCAATATTAAAGCCACTTCCCATCGCACTTGGGTATGCTATGCCGTCATATCCAGCCTTCTTTATACAGCTACAAAGATACTGTGTAGAAAAATAAATACTTTCGTCTTCATTAGGTAGAACAGGTTGAGAGAGCTCATCTGCAAGTCTTTCAAAAAGCGAACCGATTTGTATTTTCCATTCTAGGTGTTCTTGAAAGAAAGGGCTTTCGGGGATCTCGTAATTTAGCAGGCTGACTAAAGAAAGCCTCTTTTTTACTTTAAACCCAGATTTTCCATTAGCAGATTTTGGTCATAATAGATAGCGTTAGTCGCTTTTAGTTGTGAGATTATCCTGAGTATGTTCTAATGGAAACCATTAGAAATAGGGTTTTGATTTCAGC
>JBBAGC010000160.1:0-5600 GCA_041655115.1 Spirochaetota bacterium
AGCGAAACATTTTCTCTAATAAGGGTATTGAAAAGCTTGCCAGGAAGTCTTTTTTCTGTTTCATCAAGGACTTCGCGATTTATTGTTTTCTTGGCATTATACATGGTTCCCACAATTCCGGTTATATCAATATTTCTGTTAATTCTGCGCTTTACCATCTGCACAGCTTCAAAGAGATTATACATGCCGTGAAAAGGAAGAAATTGCACCTGCAAAGGAACAATTATAAACTCGCTTATTGCCATGGCATTTAATGTCAAAACCCCCAATGAAGGCGGACAATCTATTAAAACATAGTCATAACCGGAAAGTTCTTCCATAGCTTCTTTAAGTAAAAACTCCTTGGCAGGCATTGCCAGAAATTCAATTCCTCTTAAATCAGGATTGGAAGGAATTACGTCTATCCCATTGCGGTTAACAATAACGTCTTTATAATTTATTTCGCCTTTAAGTACATCAAAAACCGATTCAGTAATTTTATTAGGGTTTATTCCCAGATGATAGGTTGATTGCCCCTGGTGATCCATATCAATAACCATAATTTTTTTCCCAAGAATCTGCATTGCTGCTGCCACATTTACAGTAGTAGTAGTTTTCCCAACTCCACCTTTATTATTTGATACGGATATAATTTTCATATTTGCACCAGAACCCCTTTATTTAGCCATGCTATCCTAATCGGGGAATTATTTCTTTTTCTGAAGCGATATTGAAGAATTTATAATTTCTGCGAATTCATCAATTTCCCTTTCTGGCATTATTTTCATTTTTTTTACAAATTCAGGAGCTAATAAAGCAAAATTTCCCTCTGAGGTTGTACAAAGTTCACCCTTGCTATTGTATAAAGTCCCTCTCATAACAGCTTCCCTGTCACTAAGTTTCTCATGAAGATGCCCTTCCACACGAAGAGGATCCCCCACCATTACAGGCTTGTGATAAGTGATTGTCATATTCTTGGTAAGGATTAATTTATGTGTAAAGAAGATAGCACTCCAGCCCATTATTTCATCAAGAAGAGTGGAAACAATTCCACCATGAGCAATTCCATTCCAGCCCATAAGAAAATCGGGAATAGTTATTTTTGAAAAAACCTTGTCATCTTCAGCAAAAAACTTCATCTTCAATCCATTATTGTTAGCAGCACCACATCCAAAACATTCATTATGCTCAAAATTTGGGAGCTCCAAAACCTTACTCATACTATTCATATTTTCCTCTTTAAGCCTATTAATTTATCATAATAAATAAAACAATTCACAGGATAAAAGCTTATTACAAGCATCTTTTCTTTCAAATTAACTGGCACAGACGCAAATACATGAACATAATCAGCATAATTTACATTTGTTTTTATTTAAATTTTATAAACAATAAAATAATTGTTGATTTTTTTTAGTCTATTTTGTAAAAAATCAATAATAACAATGACCAGCTAATTATTAAAATGTTTATTTATTAAATTCTTTTAGATAAAAAAAATAAATTCTTCCAAATCTAAAAATTAAATATAAACTATAAACAGGTTTAAATAATTCAAGCTAATAATTTAACTATAAAATTTTTATATTGTTATTACTTAAATATCAAATACAATTTATTGCTATTTTATACTCTTATAAAATGCACCGGTAATATGGAGGCAATTCTTGATGATAACCAGGCTTTCCAATCTTAGTGAACACCTGAAAGAACAGGGAACCAAAGCCAGACTTGTTGTTGGAGCTGCTTTGGATAAAAACGTTTTAGATGCAGTTGTTAGTGCAAAAAACACAGGTTTTATTGATGTTACTCTTATAGGAGATGCCAGCGCTATTGAGCAGACATTAATAGAAACAGGGAACAATGGCTCAGATATCGAAATAATTGATGAAAAAAGTGATTATGCTGCTGGTGAAAAAGCTATAGATTTTATCAGAGAAGGAAAAGCTCAAATCCTGATGAATGGTCAGGAAAACTATAGAGGTGCATCAGTTATTACAAAACCCCTGCTTAAAAAAAATTCAGATCTCATAAAGGGTAAAACCATTTCGCACATTGCAGTTTTTGAAATGGAAAATTATCATAAGCTCATAGCAGTTACAGATGTGGCCATTAACATCAGCCCTGATTTAAGCACAAAAGCTAACATAATAAGCAATGCTGTTTTTTTGATGCGCAGATTTGGTATTGAAACACCTAAAGTTGCAGTGCTTGCAGCAGTAGAGGTTATCAATGAAAGAATGCCTGCAACAATGCATGCAGCCATACTTTCTAAAATGGCTCAAAGGGGACAGATAAAAAACTGTATTATTGACGGCCCTCTGGCATTTGACAATGCCATATCAGAAGAGAGTGCCATTTACAAAGGAATTAAAAGTGAAGTTTCAGGCAATGTTGATATACTTCTCGCTCCAGACCTTGAAACAGCAGGAATGCTTTACCAGTCCTTGATAATGATTGCAAAAGCTAAGGTAGCCTCAATCACAGTTGGTGCAGTAGCTCCAATTGTCCTTACAACAAAGCTTGATACTGCTGAAACAAGACTAAATAGCATACTGCTTTCAGCCTGCACATATAACTAAATTATCCATGATTTAAAAGGTGAAATAAATGATAAAAGATCTTTCCGATATATTTAAAAAAGCAAGCTCCATTAAGGAAAAGAAAAAATTAGTTGTTATGGCAGCCCATGATGAGCATGTCCTTGATGCAGTAGCTGTTGCTGTAGAAAAAAATATTGTAGATGCAATACTTGTTGGAGACAGAAAAAAAATCAATGAAATCGCTGAAAAGCACAACCTGAACTTTGACAAATGCGAAATTATTGATGAAAAAGACAATGATAATGCAGCTGAACTTTCCATAAAACTGATCCATGAGGGAGAGGGGCAAATCCTGATGAAAGGAAGCCTGGACACAGCCTCGTATCTCCGTCCTATTATTAAATCAAAGGGCGGTTTGCGCACAGGAGATCTTCTTTCATCTTTGGCAATTTTTAAAATTGATGGCTACCATAAAATCTGGGGTCTTACAGATGGAGGCATTAATATTGCTCCTGATATGCATGAAAAAGCTTCCATTATAAACAATGCGGTATTTTTTTTCAGAGCCCTGGGAATTGAAAAACCAAAGGTTGCTGTTCTTGGAGTTGTAGAAAGGGTAAGGAGCAATATGCAATCAACAATGGATGCTGCCATGCTTTCAAAAATGGCCCAAAGGGGGCAGATAAAAAACTGCATTGTTGACGGTCCTCTTTCCTTTGATAATGCAATTTCCAGACAAAGCGCAAACTTTAAAGAAATAGAAAGCGATGTTGCCGGAGATGCAGACATTATTGTTGTTCCAAACATAGAATCTGCAAATGTTTTATACAAATCTATTGTTCACCTTGCAAAAGTTTCACCAGGGGCTGTAATAGTTGGTGCTTCAGTGCCTGTAATTTTAACATCACGAGCTGATACAGATATTATAAAGCTCAATAGCATAGCGCTTGCTGCAAGTGTTGAATTTTAAAACAAAACTCACAGTTTATCTATAAAGGGAAAAAATATGAATGAAAAAATATTAGTCATTAATCCTGGTTCAACTTCAAGCAAAATTGCTGTTTTTAATGGAGAGGAATGTATATTTACAACCAATATCAGTCACAGCATTGAAGAGCTGTCAAAATTACAAAACTATGAGGATCAGTATGAATTTAGAAAAAAGCTTATAAAAAATGAGCTTCTAAAAATGGACATAGCCATTGATGATATTAAAGTAATTGTAGGCAGAGGTGGTTCGCTAAAACCTTTGCCATCAGGAGTTTACAGCATTAATGAGGCTATGAGAATCGATTTAAAAGATGGCTGGGAAGATTCAAAGCATGGAGCCAACCTTGCAGGATTTATTGTAGAGGAGATGTCTAAAGAAATTCCCGGTTCACAGGGAATGGTTGCAGACCCTCCTGTTGTTGATGAACTTGATGATGTTGCACGACTAACAGGACATCCTGATTTTTCCAAAAGAACAGTTTTTCATGCCCTTAACCAGAAGGCAATAGCAAGAAAACATGCCAAGGAAAAGGGACTTGTTTATGAGAATCTGAATCTCATAGTTGCCCATCTTGGGGGAGGAATATCAATTGGTGCACACAGAAAAGGGAGAATTGTTGATGTAAACAACTGTCTTGATGGCGACGGCCCCTTTTCACCTGAAAGAAGCGGTTCCCTTCCTGTTGGAGATTTAGCAAAGCTTTGTTTTAGTGGCACAGTTACCTACGATGAAGTAAGAAAAAAACTTGTAGGCCAGGGAGGAATGATAGCATACCTGGGAACCAATGATGTAAGAGAAGTTGAACAAATGATAAGTAAAGGTAATAAAAAAGCTGAGCTGGTTTATGAAGCAATGATTTACCAGGTATCAAAGGACATAGGAGCCATGTTCACAGTACTAAAGGGAGAGGTGGATGCAATACTCCTTACTGGAGGAATAGTGTACAGCTCAAAGGTTGTTGACAGGATAAGGGAAAGAACCGGAAAGTTAGCTGAAATATACATATACCCGGGTGAAGATGAAATGGGTGCACTTGCAATGAATGGCTTAATGGTTCTAAGAAAAGAAATTCAGTTAAAAGAATACTGATACCCGGAAGGAATTTTAGAAATTAAAATTTAGTTTCTAAAATTCCGGTGGCAATTTATTTATTTCAGCAAGGGTAAAAACCGGTCCATCCTTGCATACAAAGTATTTACCAATATTACACCTTCCACATTTACCAAAGCCACACTTCATTCTATTTTCCAAAGTTGTAAAAATAGTTTCAGGAGTAAAACCCAATTCCTCAAGCACTGGCAAGGTTAATTTTATCATAATAGGAGGACCGCATATTATGGCAATTGTGTTTTCACTTGATGGAGATGATTTTCTTAAAATATCCGGAACATACCCTACTTCTCCACGCCACATAATTGCTTTATCATCATTGTCTATGGTTCTAATAAGGTTAATATCCTCCCTCTTATCCCATTCCTCAAGCTCGTACTTGTAAACCAGATCCTCTTCTGTTCTGGCACCATAAAGAATAGTTACATCTTCAAAATTTTCCCTTTGTTCCAAAGCTGTTAATATAACGCATCGCACTGGTGCAAGACCAATACCCCCTGCAATAAAAAGAAGATTTTTGCCATGCCACTCTTCTACAGGAAAGGTATTCCCATAGGGACCTCTGAATCCAATAACATCACCCTTTTGCAAAGCAGAAAGAGCCTTTGTTACGCGCCCTACCCTTTTAAATGTACATTCAACATAACCCTCATTTGTGGGTGATGAGGCTATACAGAACGTGCTTTCACCTTCACCAAAAACAGAATATTGAGCAAACTGTCCTGCCTGAAATGAAAAATTATTCCTTATCTCATCATCTACAAATACAAGGCGAAATGTTTTTGTATCAGGTGTTTCATCTATTATCTTTTCAATCCTGGCCAAATAGGGCCTATATATATTTATATCAGTCATTTTTTAGCTCCGAAATAGTCTTTAAATGATCAAGAATATTCATATCAGCAGGACACGATCTGGAACATCTTCCACAACCAACACAGCCAACTACCTTAAGGGTGTCAGGCTGATAATAAAAT
>JBBAGC010000161.1:0-5596 GCA_041655115.1 Spirochaetota bacterium
TAAAAAAGTAGGATGACAAATCTTATTTGTAGATGATAATTTTATAGCTTTGAAAAATCCAGTGTAGCAAAATAATCATCCATGGTTTCCGCTCTTCTTATCATTTCAACAGTGCCATCCTCTTTGAGGAGCAGTTCAGCTGAACGAAGCTTTCCATTATAATTAAAGCCCATTGCGTGTCCATGGGCACCTGTATCATGGATAACGAGAATATCTCCTATTGTTATTTCCGGCAGCATTCTGTCTATTGCAAACTTGTCATTATTTTCACAGAGTGACCCTGTTATATCATATTTCTTAACTGCTTTTTCATTCTCCTTTCCCAGCACTGTTATGTGGTGGTATGCGCCGTAAAGGGCAGGTCGCATTAAGTCAGCCATGCATGCATCAACACCAATATAATCCTTATATATTTCTTTTTTATGTATGGCCTTTGTTACAAGGTAGCCATAGGGGCCGGTTATCATCCTGCCGCTTTCCATGTATATCTTTAAAGGTTTTAAACCGCGGGAAATAATTTTTTTATTGTAAAGCTTTGAAATTTTTTCAGAAATATATTGTATATCAAGGGGCTTGTCCCCAGGCCTGTATGGTATTCCAAATCCACCCCCTAAATTAACAAAATCAAAACTTATTCCCACTTCTTCTGACAGCTCAACAATAAGGTCAAAAAGTATTTCAGCTGTGTCTATAAAGTATTCAGCATGAAGCTCGTTTGAAGCAATCATTGTGTGAAGTCCAAACCGCTTTACTCCGCGTTCCTTTACTATTTTATATGCTTCAAACAACTGTTCTCTTGTAAGCCCGTATTTCGCTTCCTCTGGTATGCCTATTATGGCATTTCCCCCTTTAAGGGGTCCGGGGTTATATCGAAAGGATATTATTTCAGGTAAACCTGTATGTTTTTCAACATAGTCAATGTGAGTTATATCATCCAGGTTTAATATAGCATTAAGCTTTTGTGCATAGATGAATTCTTCTGCTGGTGTATTGTTTGATGTGAGCATAATAGCCTCACCCCTTACTCCTGCTTTTTCTGCAAGAATAAGTTCAGCCAGGGAACTGCAGTCAGCGCCAAAGCCTTCTTCATGAAGAATTTTTATTAAAAAAGGATTGGGGTTGGCCTTTATTGCAAAGTATTCCTTAAACTCAGGAGCCCATGAAAAAGCTTTTATAAGATTTCTGGCATTTTCCCGAATTGCTTTTTCATCATATATATGAAAAGGTGTGGGAAATTGTTCTATTATTTTTTCTATTTTTTCTTTGTTAAAAGGAAGATCTTTCATTACAGCTTACCTCATTTTATTGCAATTCATAGTGTTAAAATAGAAAGTTTTAGTCTATCAGTGTCAACAAATAAAATTAGACAGAAATTTATCCTTCTCATTGGGGCTTACTTCTTTCAACATTTATTAATGAGCAAAAAAGTCGCCAAACTTCCGGCGGAATGAATGATATTTTTATTACTGAATTAAAACATTGACTTATATGTGCTGATAAAAAACATTTAATTTTAAAAAAAGTTAAAGAATTAACTTAAATGTTTAACATAAATTTTTTTTAGTTTTATTTAGGGAGAACAAAATGGAACTTGGAATAATGGGACTTCCACAAACAGGGAAAAAAAGTCTTTTTAAACTTCTTACAGGTGTAATGCCTGAGAATGAAAAGACTACTACAAGTGTGGCAGAAATAAGGGACTCCAGATTTGATAAACTTATAGAAATTTACGGACCCAGGAAGGAGTCGCCTGCAAGAATTAATCTTCAACTCCTTCCTAAAATCGAAAGTGATTCAATATGGGATGGCAAAATTTTCACTGATATTTCCAGAATGGATGCCCTGTGTCATGTTGTAAGGGCATTTGAAGATGACTCTGTTTATCATGTCAGTGGTTCGGTTAATGCAATCAGGGATATTGAGATGATAAATGCAGAGCTTATTATGCACGATCTTATTTTTATTGAAAAGCGATTTGAGCGCATTGAAAAGAGTAGAAAAGCCAAAGCAGATAAAAAACTGGATCAGGAAGAGGAACTTCTTTCCAGGATGAAAGCTCATCTGGAGCAGGATCTGCATTTGCGCACCTTTGAGATTGACGAGGATGATGTAAAGCTTATTGCAGGATATCCCTTTATTACTTTTAAGGAGATGCTTGTGGTGCTTAATATTGGGGATTCATCTATTGGAGATAAAAGCTTGATGGAGTCTGTTAAGCTTTTGTTAGAGCCTTTTAAAATAGAGGTTATGCAGGTTTCTGTAAAGCTTGAATCTGAAATTGCGTCACTTGACAGTGAAGAGGAAAAGCGGGAATTTATGGATGATGCTGGTATAATTGACGATGCCTTAAGTACTCTTACTCTTCTTTCCATGAAGACACTTGGGCTTATTTCTTTTTTTACAGTAGGCAAACAGGAAGTGCATCAATGGCAGATAAGAAAAAACTCTACAGCACCCGAAGCTGCTGGTGCAATTCATTCAGACATAGAGCGTGGTTTTATCAGGGCTGAGGTAATGAAGTTTGATGAGCTGGTTGAAGCGGGGAATGAGGATGAATTAAAAAAGGCAGGAAAATTTTATGTTAAGGGAAAAGATTATATTGTTTCTGATGGTGATATAATTAATTTCAGGTTTAATGTTTAATTTTTAAAAAGCAGAGGAATGAATACTGATTTTTTTGTTTAATTTTTTAGTTTTTAATTGACATAAAGTCAATGTGATTGTTAATAGTTTTTGAATGATAAAAGTTTATTAAGGGGTTTTAGCTCAGCTTGGTTAGAGTATCTGCCTGTCACGCAGAGGGCCGCGGGTTCGAGTCCCGTAAACCCCGATAAAAAAAGAGGATCTATAAAAGGCTCCTCTTTTTTTGTTTTTATAAATAGTTCTTGTTTTTTTATAACAATTATGTTGAAATATCTGGATTATAACTTTTTTGTTACCTGTTATTACAATATAAATGAAAAACCTAATATTAAATCAACTTTTTCTTTTTTTAGCAATCTCTATTATTATAGGGACAGCCCCTTTATTCAGCTATGATACTTCTGATGGTCAACCTTTAACAGTTAAATTTGAAACTGCACCAGTATCTGGAGAATATAAAACTTTTAAAAAGCTTATAGCCAGGGGTGATGATACTTATCCGCCTTTTGAATACCTTGATGAAAATGATCTTGTCCAGGGTTTTAATGTTGGCATTATAATTACTGTTTTTGGAATTTTTGTTCTTGTTACCTTAGGATCATATTTATGGACATGGAATCTTAAAAAGCAGGTAAACAAAAAAACTGAAGAGCTTACCAGAGAGCTGGATTTAAAAACAAAGATGCAGGATCAGCTTGAAAAAGCGGTTGAATTACTTGATCTTGCAAGGAAAGAAGCACTTGAGGCAAGCTATGAAGCAGAAGAGGCTAATGAGGCAAAGACAAGATTTCTTGCTAATATAAGCCATGAACTAAGAACGCCTTTGCATGGAATAATAGGAATTTCCAAAATCCTGGAATCCTCTGAGCTGACATCTGAACAGACAGATATGGTGAAAATGATAAACACCTCTGCTTATAATTTAATAGGAATTCTTTCAGACCTTCTGGATTTTTCTTCTATAAATTCCGGTAAGCTTGTTTTGCGTAAATCATCATTTCGGCTGAAGAGCCTTATTGATACTGCTTCTCCTGTTATGCAGGTTATAATTCAGGAGAAAAATCTCGATCTTGTTATAGATGCTGATAATCACGATCCCCTTATAAATACTGATAAAGAAAGAGTTGGGCAGATTCTTTTAAATCTTTTTTCCAATGCTGTAAAGTACACAGATGAGGGACAGATTAAAGTTTCAATTAAGCATTATAATGAAAAACTTGAAATATCAGTAGCTGACACAGGCGTAGGGATTGTACCTGAAGATATGGATTTAATATTTGAGCCATTTAGTCGCGTAGATGATAATAGGGGAAATCTGGTTAAGGGTGTTGGACTTGGTCTTTCCATAGTTAAAAGCCTTGTAGAACTTCTTGAGGGTGAAATTAATGTGGAAAGCAATAAGGGCAAGGGGAGCAGATTTATTGTATTTATTCCGGCGCCTTTGGTTAAAGAGGAAGTTTCTGATTCTGGAGATTCCATAACACCTGCGGATTTATTTCCCAATATATGCACTGAAGTAAATATGCTTATTGTTGAGGATGAAAACATAAACAGGATTTATTTGAAAAAGATTCTTGAGAAGAGAGGATGTAAAACTGAAGCAGTTATAAATGGGCTTGAAGCCCTTAATATGGTAAAAGAGAAAAGATACGATATTGTACTCATGGATTTGACAATGCCACTGATGGATGGAATTACAGCCACTTATAAAATAAGGGAGTATGAAAAGAACCTGGGGATACCTCCTGTTCCTATAATTGCTTTAACAGCCCATGCCTATCCGGAAGATAAGGAAAGATGTATAAATGCAGGTATGGATGGATACCTTGCTAAACCTTTTCAGCCATCTGATCTTATGAAAGAAATAGAAAGGGTGGTTAATCTTCGTAAGTCGAAAAAAACCGTTTAATCATTTTCCTTTGCAATTTCCCGCATTACCATTTGTACAGTGTTTCTGTTTTTTTCTTCAAGGAGGATTTCCTTGTTTACTGTAACTCTTTCTATTGTAGCCTGATCATAGTAGCGTATTGTAACAAGCTCAAGGTTTTTGTTATATTTGATCATGTAATCTTTTTCCAGTCTGGTAATAAGAGCTATTATTTTTTTCTCATCCCAGTCAGCGCTTATAGAAAAACTGAGTGCTGTGTTTTGCATTACATTGATTTTTATTCGGATTTCGGAAAGCGCATGAAAAATATCACGAAGATTTTGTTCAACAATAAAGGAAAAGTCCCTTGCTGCAATTGTTATAAGAACCTGATTCATTTTAAAAATAAAAGAGGGGATCTGCAACTCTGCTTTGCTGGTTTGTACTATTGTTCCAATCCCCTCAGGATTAAGGAAAGACTTTACCAATAAAGGGATTCCTTTATTTTGTAATGGCTTTATTGTTTTAGGATGAATAACGCTTGCACCATAATATGCAAGTTCAATAGCATCCTGATACGAAAGGCTTTCCAGCTTTATTGTGTTTTCAAAATATTTGGGATCCGCATTAAGCACTCCAGGCACATCTTTCCAGATTATAACCTCCTCTGCATTAAGGGAATAGGCAAGTATGGCAGCTGTAAAATCCGAGCCTTCTCGCCCCAGAGTTGTTGAAATATGTTCAGATGTTCCTCCTGTAAAACCCTGCGTAATATAAATATTATAGTCTTTAAAATTCATAATATCCTGTATAAGCTCTTCTGTTCTATCCCAGTCAATCCTGGCTTCTCTGTATGTATTATCAGTTCTGATAATTGTTTTTGCATCAACCCAGTGGTTTGAAATGCCTGTGCTATTTAAAAAGGCTGTTACTATTTTTGAAGAAATTATTTCTCCCACTGATACAAGCTGGTCATAATCGTAATCATAATTTTCTGAATGGGGCAGGGATATTCTGTCTCTTATTATGGAAAAAATATTATTCATATTTCCGAATATTTCATTGCTTTTATCCGGGAAAAGATCT
>JBBAGC010000162.1:0-5559 GCA_041655115.1 Spirochaetota bacterium
AATTTTATGAGTAAAAAAAATGTTTTCGTTTACCACATGTGGATTGAAGTTTTTTACATGGGCAGATGGCAACCTATAGACCCGACAAGACCAGAGGATAATAATTTTAATACCTATATTGCCTTTTCCTATCATGACCTGAAAAGCGAAGTACCCATGAGCTACCTTAAAGCAGTGTCAAGCCTGAACAATATTCGGGTAAAACTAAAGAGTGTAAATTGATATGGATGTTGTGCCATATTTTTTTAAAGCTTTTTGAGTAAATCCAGCTGCAGATTCAGGAAGAATATTTTTTGAAAAATGCTGAACAGCAATCACTGAATTATCCTTTAATATTTCAGAGTTATAAATTTTTTCCAGAATTATTTTGTACATATCAACTTCTGTGGAGGATTTAACATAAGGCGGGTCAGCAAAAACTATGTCTGCTTTGATACCGGATTTTGATATTTTACTTAATGCAATAGCATAATCCAGATTGTATAATATGGATCTTTCCAGATTTCCTGTAAGCTCAACTTCTTTACGGATAAACCTGAACCTTTCTATATCCTTTTCAATAAAAATAGCTTTTTCACACCATCTGCTTAAGGCTTCCAGTCCCATCTGCCCTGATCCTGAAAAAAGATCAAGAAAAACCTTTCCATGAAGCTCCTCTCCTATCATAGAAAAGATAGCTCCCTTTACTTTTTGAGGAGTAATATCAGCTTGCGAAAATTTTTTATTATCAAAGGGGATTACACGACCACGCATATTTCCGGCAATAATTTTAACCGTGCTTTTCAATAATCTATTTTTCCAGAACCCTGTTTAAATCCTCTAAAAACAGGTTAAGATCAAGACCAGAATTAAATGCTATTTTTTCAATTGTCTCATTTGCTATGCCTTTACATCTTACACAGTGAAGCTTATAGCTTTTAAAAACTTCTGCTACATTCTTTGACATTCTAAGAGCATCTGCTCCATTGGTTTTTGAAGTTATTTTCATTCTTTTTCCCTGAATAATATAATTGCTTTTAAAATTAAAATAAAATACAAGGTAAAGAAATGCCATTAAAAATACAATAATTTTAAGGTATTTATTGTATTATATTTAAGTTTTTAACAGGGGGGCTTGATGGAACTTAACTCAGGTTTTGCTGGCACAAAACTAAAGGATTTTAAAACAAAGGTTACATGGAGAGACACAACCAACTATGCTGCATCTATTGATGACTATAATCCTCTTTATTTTGATGACACAGCCAAAGAGGGTATTTTTGCTCCTCCCATGTACACAGCAGCATTAGCATGGAAAATTTTAGGGAACATTGCCAATTATATTGAGCAGGACACCATACCTCCTGAAATTATTTCAACACAGATCCACTATACAGAATACATAGAATTTCACAGACTCATCAAAGCTGGAGACGAATTGCTGATAAAAGGTCAGTTGACTGCTATTTTACCTCACAGGGCTGGTACACAGGTTGTTATAAAGCTTGAAGCATATGATATAAATAACAAACTGGTATATACCGAATTTATAGGTGGTCTTATGAGAGGAGTTATATGTAATGGTAATGGCAAGGGTGAAGAAAGCATACCAATTGTTCCACAAAGCACCAGTACTACATATAATTGGCATTCTTCCATTCATATTGATAAAACAAGACCCTATGTTTATGATGGCTGCACTGATATTATTTTCCCCATTCATACATCACCGGATTTTGCAAAAAAAGTAGGACTCCCTGGCATTATCCTCCAGGGGACAGCAACACTTGCCTACGCAATCAGGGAAATAATAAATAAAGAGGCTAAAGGAGATCCTGGAAAAATAAAAAGACTCTACTGCAGATTTACAGGTATGGTTTTCCCGGATACGGATATAACTGTTCGCAAAATCGACTCATCACAAGAATCAAAGGCAAAAAATATTTTTTTTGATGTTTTAAATAATCAGGGACAAAAGGCATTAAGCAGAGGATTTGTTGAATTAAGATGAATCAAAAAAGAGTTTTCATTAACATAAATAGCCCGGATATAATAGAGTATAAAAACTTATTTTCAAACAATTAACCCCTGATTTTATAATGTTTTATTTATTTTACAATATAATTTACTTGATAAAATATTAACTCATTTCTATATTGACTTTTAACTATTCAATTATGAAGGAAAAAACAATGGCAAAATGTGAATTATGTGGAAAATCAGTGCAGTTTGGTTCTAACCTGAGCCATTCAAATAGAAAAACTAAAAAAATGTGGAGACCAAATATACAAAAGATCAGAGTGCTGATTAACAATCGCACTGTGAGAAAAAATGTTTGTACCAAGTGTATTAAATCAGGTAAAATCTCCAAAGCTGTGTAATTTTTAAATAAATTATATTTTAAAAAAAGCTGCTCTACTTGAGCAGCTTTTTTATTTTATGCATTTCTCATCACTTTAAAAATCTGAATTTTTCCATCCCTTTAAATAATATCTGTAAAGAACAGGCTTGTTAAATGTATTAACCTCTGTGTCAATAAAGCCTGAATCTGCAGGGAAACACAGTGCTGATTTGAATACTGAAACACTAAAATATCTAAATTCACCTTTGTACTTGCCTGTAAAAACCGGCTCCTCTGTAAGCTCAACCTGGGAAGCCATGTTAAAACCCCAGCTTCCAAAAGAAGGGACATAGGTGTGATATGGAAGAATATGTTTAAATACTTTTCCCATTGTTTTATTAATACACCAAAAAGCCTCTCTTGCAGAAAGAGGCGATGTGGACTGGGTTACAAAAACGCCATCTTCTCTTAATGATCTTTTAACAAGTTTAAAAAACTGATCAGTATATAGTTTTGCTATTGTTTCATCATGGGGATCGGGAAAATCTGCTATAATTAAATCAAAGGGCTTTCTGTTTTTTATTAAAAAATCATATGCATCACCTGTAATCACCTTTACCCTTGGCTCTGCAAGAGAATTACCATTTATATAACTTATTGTTGAATTATTCATTGCTAGATTTATCATAAGAGCATCAAGCTCAACAAGTGTAACACTAGCCACGGATTTGGATTTTAAAAGCTCTCGCACAGCCAGGCCATCACCCCCACCAAGGACAAGAACATTTTTACCACTACCTTCTCTTTGGAAAAGTCCCGGAAATATAAGCATTTCATGATACCTGTATTCATCTGAAGTGGAAAATTGAAGCGAGCCATCAAGGTAAAGCCTTAGATCAGCTCCATTTCTTGTGAGCACAATTTCCTGATACTTTGAACGCTTGCTGAAAACAATATCATCATAATACATTTTGTTTTGAATAAAGGCTGTCAGCCAGTGTGAGTTAAATATGAGCAGAGCCATTACTGCTGCTGAAATTACAGGAAAAACATAATCAGAAATTTTCTTTTCAGGATAGTTTACCTTTGCAATAACTATAATAGACACAATAATATTAACCAGCCCCACTGTAATTGAGGTTAAAAATCTCCCTAAAAAAGGAAACAGTAAAAGTGGGAAGAGCAAAGACCCTGCAAGACCGCCTATATAATCAAGAGTAAGAACATTAGAAAG
Source organism: Spirochaetota bacterium (assembly GCA_041655115.1). Classification (GTDB taxonomy): domain Bacteria; phylum Spirochaetota; class UBA4802; order UBA4802; family UBA5550; genus JBBAGC01. The sequence goes on from JBBAGC010000162.1 coordinate 3,555, forward strand.
AATATCCTTTAAAGCTCCATATTTCTTTAAAATCCTTGTTAAAAGAGGTATTTCCAGCCCAACCAGAGTACCTATTACAATTAGAAAAAAGAGATGAAGTAGATAAAACGAAGGCGAAAAAGAAAAAAGATAATTAAGTATAATTACAGAAAGCCCGCCAATAAGGCCAAGTGTTACCTCTATAATAATAAAAGTCTTAACAAGATTTTTTATAATAAATCTTGAAAGATAGGAGCCTAATCCCATGGAGCTTAAAAACACTCCTATTGTTACAGAATACTGCTGTACCGGATTGCCGAATAAATACGTTGCAAGAGAGGCAAGTACCAGCTCATAAATAATCCCACAAATAGAAAGCACAAAAACAGAGAATAATAATATTCTCTGTTCATTTTTATTCAGGTTTATTTTCACTATTTATTTCTGTACTTCACTCTGCTCTGTAACAGTTTTTTTCTGATAGGAGCTTCCTGATGGCGACATTATTACAGAAGCAACAATAATGGAGATGCCCAGAATAACAGCACCAATTATAATACCAAGAGAAATATTCTGATCATCCTCTATTTCTTTTTTTATAGAAAAGGGTGTAAACAGATTGATTAAAAAGAAACCCAGCCCCATAAGAATAATCCCAAGTATCGAATAAATTACTGTATCTACTATTCCATAAAGCAGCCCTGAAAATTCCATATTGTACAACCTCCATTTTTTTTATTTATTCAAAAAACACTTTTTTTATTATTAACTGTTATAAAGCCCTTAAAATTCCATGGAGCAGGACTTTGTAGCTCTGTTTATTCAAAGTACTTTTTATTTCCCGCTTTTAAAACTTCCAGTACCCCGTGACATAGGAGTATAGTATCCGCTTCCTGTTCGTATAGACTTTCTTTCCTCTCTGACTTTTGAAACATAATCTGCACCGGCTTTATTATAACCTACATTCCCTGAAGTAAGAGCATAGGCTCCGGCAAAAAGAAGAGCTGTGATAATTATAGGTCTAAGCATATACTATCTCCTAATTCCCTGTAAACTCAAATGGGAGTTCATTATAATTTTTAGACTTATAAAAATTAAAACAATAAAGAATAGCCATAATAGCACCTGCAATTAAAAAATACCTGTAACCTGCTGCTTTGTTTAATTCTACAATAACAGAAAAGGGATCCCTTTCCTTATTACTATAAAGCTCAAGGTAAAAATAGTATTTCCCGGGAGAATCAAGAACAAAATCTTTTGATACAGAAAGCTCATTCTCGTGCCAGTCACCATCTGAATCGCTCCCCTCCTCATCCCAGAAATCGCCTGATAATGTGTAAACCTCTACAGGCTCGGAAAGAACATCTACTTCGTCAAATAATTCTTTTAAAACTGAAACATCATTTACCCTGCCACCTGTAAGCTCAACAAGCCCTGTTTCAGGAATAAGCATAAGCCTGAATGACTGCCATTCAAGGCTAAGCTTTTGTACTGACTCATCAACATTTACCTGAGCAGTATAAAGTGAATCGCTATTTTCAACATTAAAGGGACCAAAAATCAAACTGCTCTGATAGATGGAGCCCTCCTCATCTGTAATGAGAATATTATCAGTAAGTACTTTACGCTCATTCATTACACCCTGAACAGGCAGAGTGAATAAACACCCACGAATCATTGCTACAAGGCATATCAAAATGCCAATAATATATATTTTCTTTTTTGACTTATATTCTTTTCTTTTTAACAAAGTGCTTTTATAAGCATCCCTGTATTCACTTATATCAAAAGCTTCAATCAGATCACCATATAACAGGCGCTCACCCTTTGTTACTGATACCTCATTATCTGATTGTTCTATTGAAAAGTAATTACCGTCTTTTTTAAACTCATAGCATAAAGAGGCTTCCCCTATTTCCGCTTTCCATGGAAGCTCACCTTCAACATAAACAACTCTGGAATAAAAGGATTCATTTTTACTTATTTTTTTCCCTTCAAAGAGTATATTGGATTTATTCGATTCCAG
>JBBAGC010000163.1:0-5555 GCA_041655115.1 Spirochaetota bacterium
GCAGGACATTGTTGACAGGGCAAGAATTACTGTACGCGACAACAAAAATGGAAATTTTAATGTAAAGCTCTATCCTAAGGAGCTGGGAAGTGTGAATGTTAATCTTACAATGGAAAACGGTGTTGTAACAGCAAAGTTTTTTGTTGATAGTGATGAAGCAAAAAATCTGCTTTATCAGAATATGGAGAATTTAAAAAACCAGTTAAAAGAAGCCGGAGTTGAGGTGGGTGAATTTCATGTAGGAGTAAAAGACCATAGGGAAAAGTTTCTTCATGACAACAGGGATGACAGGGAAAAAGATCTGTTTCAATTTCCCGAAGGCAGGGAGTTTTTAATGGCAGCCACAGAGTATGATGGAAATTCCCTTGTTCTAAATTCAAATTCAATAAATGTTATTATTTAGAGGTATATTATGCAAATTTTTGAAATGTCAGCAGCGGAAAAGCTTAATGCAGAAATGCAGGCAAACAGTGTTAATAAAAAGATGGGAATAAAACCTGGTGAGGAAAAGGGGAATCTGGGAAAGGATTCATTTCTTAAACTCCTTGTTACACAGCTCCAGCATCAGGACCCCACAAGGCCTATGGAGGACAGGGAGTTTATTGCACAGATGGCACAGTTTTCATCACTTGAGCAGATGACAAACCTTAACAATGAAGTACGAAATCTCTTATCCAGTTCCAAAGCATCAGAGGCTTATGGAATTTTAGGGAAAAACATTGAATCCTATGACTCAGTGCTCCAGCAGGCTGTGACAGGTAAGGTAACATCAGTTTTTTTCAAGGGTAATGAACTTATGCTAAGGGTAAACAATAATGAAGTGGCAATGAAGAATGTTCATTCAGTTAATATTGATGCAGAAGAGAAATAGGGATCTGCTTAAATCTTTTACTAATTTAAGCGCAGCTTTAATACGATAATAATAAAAATACAGAATCAGGAGTTATGTTGATATGATGCGTTCACTCTTTGCCGGGGTATCCGGCCTGAAAAATCATCAGACCAGAATGGATGTTGTTGGTCATAATATTTCAAATGTAAACACCTATGGTTATAAAACACAGCGTGTAACTTTTCAGGATATGCTGTCACAAACAATTGCAGGTGCTGCAAAACCGGAGGAGAACAGGGGAGGGGTGAATCCCAAGCAGGTTGGACTGGGCATGACAATCGCATCTATTGACAGGCTTTTTACACAGGGGAGCCTTCAAACAACAGGAAATCAGACTGATGTGGCAATTTCAGGGGATGGTTTTTTTGTTGTTGCAGATGGTGACAAAAATTATTACACAAGAGCTGGAAATTTTGGCATAGATAAAGACGGCACACTTGTTAATCCTGGCAATGGATTAAAAGTACAGGGCTGGATGGCAGTTACAGATGTTACTGGAGAAAAAGTTGTAAGATCATCCGGTAGTGTTGAAGATTTAATTATTCCAGTGTATGGAAAGGTTGATGCAAGGGAAACCTCAAATGTAAGGTATAAGTGTAATCTTGATGCAAGAAGCGGAATTGTTCCTCCAGGTGCCAATGAGCGCATGAGAGCTTCTGCTGCTATTACTACGAATATTGATGTTTATGATAACCTTGGAGATTCACACAGGCTTACAATGTCTTTCTGGAAAAACGGTTTTAACCAGTGGACAGCATCTGCTGCAATATCCGGTTCATCATATCCTGTAACACTTGATGTTCCTGCAGGCGGTGGACAGGAAAATCAGGCAAACCCATCAAGCAGGGTAAATTTGAGGTTTTCACCTGATGGGAAGCTGCTTGCTGTTTCTGATGATTCAAGCTCGGATGAGCTGAACCAGGGAAATCTTGTTATCAATGCCAATTACAGGATTGAGGGCGATCCCAATATGCGTACAATAAATCTTGACCTGGGACAGGCAGGGGTTCTTTCCGGCATAACGCAGTTTTCTTCAGCATCCACAACCAAGGCTGTTGAGCAGGATGGATATGCCATGGGTTATATGGAGTCATTCAGCATTGACAATTCCGGTTTAATAACAGGGGTTTATACAAATGGAACAAAGCAGGCTGTTGGGCAGATGGCAACAGCAGTATTTACCAATCCCCAGGGACTTATTGCAAATGGAGAAAATCTGTTTGAGGTTTCCAATAACTCTGGACTGGCAAATATCGGGCCTGCAGCAGAAGCAGGAAGAGGAAAAATAGTGGCTGGCTCTCTTGAAATGTCCAATGTTGATTTGTCAGATCAGTTTACTGATATGATAATTACACAGAGGGGATTCCAGGCAAACTCCAAGACCATAACAACATCTGACCAGATGCTTCAGGAACTGTTGCAGCTTAAACGATAAGTATAAAAACAGGCAATATAATATAAATGAAGAGAGCCGGTTTTAAACCGGTTTTCTTCATTTATATGTGCAAATTATGTAAATTATTTTTTTTCTTGACTGTTTTTATATCTATTTTCTATATGAATAATAATGACTGCTCAAAAATGACTTGCTATTCTTTTTTTGAGAATACATTATTATTAAAAATTTATTACTTGAATCAGGCGTATGCTGATTGAATATAAAGTAATTATCTAAATTTCACAGGAGTATTCCATGTCCAAGGAGAAAATTTTCTGTTCAAATTGTCAACATTGTATTGTTATCAGGCAGTATGAATCTGAACCTGACAGATATGTGTTGAGAGTAAAATGTCTGAAAAGACAGTGGTCTAAAAGATCTGGTGAGGAAAAACTATATAAGTATTTTACTGTTGCCAGAAGGATTATGGAAGATTGTGAGCATTATGAGGAAGCAGGTGAGCTTTTTCCTTATATCAAGAATCTTAGAAAAGAACTTCCAATAAAAGACGAGATCTATTCCACTAAGGAAATATAAAGTGTTTAACACCTTCAAGGGGGGGATTCATCCCCCTCAAAGAAAATCCCTTACAGCAGAGAGACCTTTAGAAAATTTTTCAGTACCCCAGATATGCTACATTCCCATGCAGCAACATATTGGTGTACCTGCAAAACCAGTTGTGCAAAAAGGTGATTTTGTTAGTGAAGGACAGCTTATTGGTGAAGCTGCAGGATTTGTAAGCGCTAATGTTCACGCTTCTATCCCTGGCAAGGTTGTAGATGTTGTTGAATTTATTACTGTTTACAGCAAACAGACAACAGTGGTAATAGAAGCAGAAGGTGCTTTTGAACGCACTGGTCTTTTATCCGCCCCTGTTGACTGGCAAAATAGTGATGGCAGGGTATTGCTTGGAAAAGTTCAGGAGGCAGGAATTGTAGGTCTTGGAGGAGCAGCTTTTCCAGCAAGCATTAAACTTTCCCCACCTCCTGAAATGAATGTAAAAGTTCTTATAGTAAATGGAGCTGAATGTGAGCCATATCTGACTGTTGATGATATGCTTATGCGTACATGGCCTGATGAAATAATTGAAGGTACTGCTATTGCTTTAAAAATACTTGGCATTAATAAGGCTGTTATAGGTGTTGAAGATAATAAAAAAAAGGCTATTAAGGCTCTTGTTAATAGTATTAAAAAGGAATCATACGGAATGGATATTTCTGTAAGAACCTTAAAAACAAAGTATCCACAAGGGGCTGAAAAGCAGCTTATTTATAGTATATTAAAAAAGACAGTTCCCTCCAGGGGTTTACCCATGGATGTGGGTGTGGCAGTTCAGAATGTTGGTACAATATATGCAATAAGAGAAGCTGTTATTTTTGATAAACCGCTTATTGAGCGTTTTATAACAGTTTCAGGAAAAATAATAAAAAAGCCAGGTAATTATAAAGTAAGGCTTGGCACAAAAATTTCTGATATTGTAGAGGAGTGCGGTGGTTTAATTGGTGCTCCTGCCAGAATTGTTATAGGCGGGCCTATGTGTGGTCTGGCTGTGCATACAATGGATATGCCTGTTGTAAAGGGTACTTCCGGTGTGCTTTTCCTGTCAGAGGATGAGGTGAGTATAGGGGATTTTGATCCCTGTATAAGGTGCGGCAGGTGTGTTACAGCATGTCCTGTAGGGTTGCTCCCATGTGATATAGGAACAGCTGTTGAAATGGGCAGGTTTGATATTTCAGCAAGGCTTCATGTGAATACATGCATAATGTGCAGCAGCTGCTCCTATGTATGTCCTTCAAAAAGACCGCTTAGCCATTTTGTAAAAATTGCTCAGGAAAAGCTTGCTCAGCAAAAATAAAAAAAGTGTGGAAATATTATGTCTGGAAGTAAAGGGGATACATCCTTGCTTGTGCTGTCATCTGCCCCTCATATAAAGTCAGCAGATGGAATAAATAAAATAATGTGGACAGTGATTATTGCGCTTATACCTAACACTGTTTATTCAATATATATTTTTGGCGCTAATGCTGCAATTCTTCTTTTTGTTTCTGTTGCTGCTGCAGTTTTTTCGGAATTTTTTTATCAAAAGTTTATGAAAAGACCTGTAAAGGTTCTGGATGGATCTGCTGTTATTACAGGGCTTCTTGTTGCAATGAATGTGCCTCCACATGCACCTTCCTGGATGGTTGCAATAGGATCTGCCTTTGCTATTGTTATAGTAAAACAGCTTTTTGGCGGAATAGGCTTTAATATATTTAACCCGGCTCTTGCTGGTCGTGCTTTTATGATGGCATCCTGGCCTGTTTATATGACTACCAGCTGGCACAAGTTTCCCACAGGAAATATTATTGCTGAAAAGCTTACAAGTCGTGGCTCAATCCCCCAGGAGGTTTTTGATATTATTACACAGGCCACTCCTTTGGCTGCACTTAAAGAAAGCCAAAAGCTGGTGCAGGAATATAATATTACTATTGATAATTTATTTGATTATTTTTGGAGCAGCAATATACTGGAATCGCTTTTTATAGGAAATATTGGAGGCTGTATTGGAGAAACATCTGCCCTGCTTATACTTTTGGGAGGATTGTTCCTTATGGTGCGCAAGGTTATAACCTGGCATATTCCGGTTGCTTTTATAGGCACAGTTGCTACTGTATCATATTTATATTATTTTTTCATAGGTTTTTCACACCCAGGATTTGTGGTTTTAATACACGTTCTTTCAGGGGGTGTTTTTCTTGGAGCATTTTTTATGGCTACAGATATGGTTACCTCCCCGGTTTCGCCAAGGGGGATGGTGCTCTTTGGAATGGGATGTGGTTTGCTTACTTTTGCTATCAGGGTGCTTGGCGGATATCCTGAAGGAGTATCATATTCGATTCTTCTTATGAATGCAACAGTGCCTCTTATTGACAGATTTACCAAGCCAGCAGTCTTTGGTGTACGAAAAGAGAGATTATAGGGATTTTATTAATATGAAAAATATTATAAAACCAGCCATTTTGCTTGCTACTGTTGCTTTTAGTGCCTCTTTACTTCTTATTATGGTCAGAGGGGTTACATATCCTGTTATTCTTCAACAGGAAAGGGACAGGGAAAGAAATGCCCTTATGATGGTTCTTCCTGGTTATGAAATAGGTGAGTCCAGGGTTGTGGCATTGGGTAGTGGCGAGCAATTCAGGTTTTGGATTGGTGAAAAAATAGTTGATGATGAAGTTTTAACCGGAT
>JBBAGC010000164.1:0-5553 GCA_041655115.1 Spirochaetota bacterium
AAATTTCCTGTTGAAATAGTGCGCATGCTTGCATTTGTTATTGCTTTTTCCTATGCCCTTCCGGTTTCCTATACTCCTTTAATGATGAGAGAGATTTTACGCAGTACAGGAACATCTATTTTTAATCTGTCTGAAGGCATTGCAATGGCAATACCAATTTCTGCTGAAATGCTTGCAACAGCTGTTTTGGCGATATTTGCAGGCAATCTTGTTGAAAAGCGGGGATGGAAAATTCCATTTATTTTTGGTGCGATTTGTATGGCTATTGGTTCATTTATAGCATTTTATGTAAACGACCCTTATGCTTTTATTTTAGCCAGAACTTTTGTAGGTGCTGCATATGGCTTTGCTCTTGTAACTTTGCAGTGCTACCCCATGATTTCACCTGATATAAATGTAAGAAATACTGGCCTGGCTTCACAAAATTCAGGGCTTAATGCTGGCTATTGCTGTGGCGTTGCAATAGGGGGGTTAAGTGCTGATTATCTGGGATTTTCTCATGTTTATATATTTTCAGTATTGGTGTCAGTTATTGCACTTATCTATGCCCAATATCTTATGGTAAATAACAAAACACACACTTTGGCTGAACCAAAGAAAGTAACAGTTTCAGATATTGTTACTTTTTTTACAAATCGAAATGTGTTTTTATTCTTTTTTGCCGCATTTATACCTGTATCAATATGTACCATGTTTTTAACCTATATGTTTCCTGTTTTTGCAGAATCGCAAAATGTAACAGCAGGTGATATTAGCCGGGTTTTTATGCTCAACAGCCTTGTGATAATATATCTGGGTCCTGCAATTGTAAGGTTTTTTACCAGGAACAGCATTCTTCGAGGTAAATGGACCATGGCTTTATATCTAATAGTAACTCTTGCCGGGCTATTGATATTTGCTATCTACCCTGGAATTTTAACAGCAGTGCTTCTGGTTGTATTCATAGGTATAGGTGAGAGTTTTGGTCTTCCAATGAGCAATGATTATCTTATTGAGCTTAAAGCCTCTGCTAAAGTAGGGTATGATAAATCAGTGGGGTATCTTAACTTTATTGGGAATATGGGGCAGATGATTGGACCTATCCTTATGGGTTACCTTTTCCTGTTTGGCTATGAAAAGGGTACTTTTATAATCATTGCAGGAATGACAGTTGCCTTTCTTGTATTTGTAGTTTTTTCGCAAAATGAGTATGAAAAGAATGGAATATAAAATGGTCAGAGTTAAAAAAGATTATTTAGTTGAAGAGGTAAATGATGTAGATAAGGCAAAGGATCTTATAGATTTTTTGTTATCTGTTCATGCTTTTGATGCACAGTTGACCCCTGGAGAAGTTGAGCAGATTTATAGAGAGCCCTTTATTTGTCTCAGGAGCCGTGACTTGAAGTACTGGTTTTCGCGGGATGGGGATAATAAAATTATAGCTGCTTTGGGAGTAAAGGAAACAGACCACAGGACTGCAGGTTTTGCTATAAGTTTTATTGCTGTTGATAGAAGACACAGGCATGAAGGTATAGGAAAAGCTTTGTTGTCTACAGCTCTTGATTTTGTGAAATCAGTAAATGGAAGATTTCTCATGGTTGATACATCTGATAAACCGGAATATGAGCCTATGAGAAATTTTATGATAACTAATGGTTTTATTCATGTGGGAACTTTTCCTGATTATTATTATGCAGGGGAAAGTACTGTCTGGTATTATTATAAATTAAAATAATAGTTTTATCCGGATTAAGAATTTATATTTAGTCAGGAGTTATTCTTTATTTTGAGTTTAGTTTTACTATTCCTTCCCAGCTTTTGCCTGGAGGATTTTCCATGTATCTGTTACAATATTTAATCATTCTTAATGCAGCTCTGTCTCCTGGTTTTAAATTTTCAGACTTGTTGAAAAGTATGGCAGCATCCTGCCATTCTTTTTCATAGAAAAGTTCAAGAGCTTTATTGTAGGTATCTGCAAACTGAACCAGTTCAGATTTTGTAGCCCCTTTTATTCCCAGAAGTTCATGAATTGTTATCCAGTTCCTTTTGCCTTTAAAAATAATTTTGTCAAGTCTTCTTGTTATAACAAGATCCTTAACTGTTTTGTAGGTATCATTGCTTATAAGAATATTTGTATCATAAAACTTATTAATTCCCTCAAGCCTGCTTGCCATATTAACAGTATCACCAATTGCTGTATAATTTAGCCTTTCATCATAGCCCATGTTTCCTATGATAGCTTTGCCTGTATGAATACCTATCCTTGTATTTAAAACAGGAAATCCCTCTTGTGTAAGATGAAGATTAAGATTTTTAACCTCTTCATTGCACTCCAGTGCTGATTTGCATGCAAGAAAGGCGTGATTTTCCAGATAATCAGGAGCTCCCCAGAAAGCCATTACAGCATCACCAATATATTTATCAACAGTGCCACTATTTCTGTGAATGGAGGTTGTCATTATTTCAAAGTACTCAGCCATCCTGGCAACAAGGGATTCAATTTCAACGTTTTCGGATATTGATGTAAATCCTTCAATGTCTGTAAACATAAAGGTTGCTTCTATTTCATCACCGCTTAGTACTGCTTCTTTTTTGGTCATTACAATTTGATGTACAAGCTCTGCTGGTACGTATTTTTTAAATGAACGAAGGGCTTTTTTTGTTCTGTCAACAACGCTTTCCATGTTGCGTATTTCAATAAAGATTGTAGAGGATGGAACAACGTCTCCAAGCTCAAATTTCTGGATCATGTCTATTTCATCCTGGAGCCTTAAAAGGGGTTTGGTAATCATCCCTGAAAAATATTTGCCCAGAGCTAAAACAAAAAGCACAATTCCTATGGTAATCAAAATCATTATAATTAGACATTGGGTTTCTTTTTTTATAACATCTTTTGCTGAAACATCAATTCCCACAACACCAACTATGTCTCCTCTGGAGTTTAGAATTGAGGAATAGCCTGAGACCCATGTGCCATATTCATCCTTAATAAAGGATTTAATTACAGTTACACCTGCTGTTTCATATAATTTTAATGCTTCTTTGTGAATTTCTACGTATGGTATGTCAAACCATCCCATAAATCCCCGGTCAACAGCAGTGGGAACAATAAAAACGCTTTCACCCTTGCTGTTAAGCCTCATGGAATAGATGTAAAATAAATTTGTAGTATTATCCTGGATTTCCTGGAGACCCTTTTGTATAGATTTAAAATATTTAACGCTTACAGGATCTTTGGTTGATATAATTTGTTCAAATTTATCTCCATCAATATTTTTTCCTATAGTATAGGATAGATCATTCAATCTGGTATAAATATTATCTCTTAAAACATCTCTTATATAAATAAAAACAAATATGCATAAAAGCAGCCCTGTTACAATAACAATGAGATTAAATGCCATGGGAATGAATATTTTTATAGAGAAGAATCGTTTCTTTTTTAACATTAAATACCTGCCTTTTAATGGAATCAGAAAAAAACATAAAACTGTTTAAACTAAATTCCTGTTTCACCAGGAAAGAATAATCTGTATTAAATATAAATGAAATTTAATCTGCAACCTTTAATTTACTGGTGTGTAATAAAAACAGAAATCAGGGCTACGCCATCTTCAAGTCTTTCAAGAGCTTTTCCTATTACAGAACCTATTTTATCAAATGAATTTATATGCCCTGCCATGCCGCAGCCTGCAATATCTGATGCTACAATAAGATCTCCCGGATTTATTGGATTATTTCTTGCATCTACTTTACATAGTACCTTTCCTGCAAGAGCAACAGGATAGACTTTTTCTTCTTTGCCTGAATTGTTTAAAGAAACACAGGGATTGCCTGAAACAACTCCAATAACAGATGTGCTATAGCTTTTCCTTGATCTTGATAAAAGGTATTTACCTTTTTCACTTGCTACAAGTATATCACCTGGTGAAATATATTCAGTCTCATCCACTTCAAAAAATTCTACAAGCCCTGAAGGAAATTCAGGAGCTTCATCTTTTATCTTAAAAACAAGGCGGCCCTGAAATTCAGCGTCACCTTTAACAAGAAGAGCCTTGCCATCACCCATGAGATTAATGTTTTTGTCATAGGAGTTGATTGTTGTTCCTGAACCGTCAGCTATAAGTGAGAATCCATGCTCACTGGAAAATATTCCCCCAGCACCAAATCTTGAAGCACCAATAACACCAGCACCACTGCCCTCTTTCCCGGAAGACTGACCTCTGATTCCTACATGTGTACTATGGCCAACAACACCGTATGAATCAGATGATTCCTTGTTGTTGCCGGCTATTCCAGTTAGGCCAATGGCAGGTCCTGTTTCAGAAGTATTGTTTGCATATATAACAGATGACCCGTCAGATGGGGGGGTAATATCCTTGAAGGATTCATTTCTGCTTTCCCTTAATACTATGGTTCCGCTGTGGCTGTTAAAGCTATGATTAACAGGAGCATATTCGTGCGTATGGGGCAAAGGCTCTCTGCTGTTGTTTAATCTGAAATCATCAGCCTGTACTGCTAACTTGCTGCCACTTTCACCATTGCGACTGAATTTTACAATGCCCGGCATTTCTTCTGTTGCAGGTTTTAGTCTTTTGTCATTACCCTGAACAGCAACGCCTTCTTTATCTTCTCCATTTTCAGCAAGTTCAACTATTCCAAAAGTTGTAGTTGTTGCTTTTTTAAGCCTTTTGTCATTGCCCTGTACAGCGCTTAAGGGGTCAGAGGCTCCATCATGGGCAAATTTCATTATACCTTTTGCAGTTTCACTTGCATTTCTTAGCCTTTTGTCATTGCCCTGTACAGCAACCCCTGGCTTATCCTCACCATTTTCAGCAAGCTCCACAATTCCTTTTGTTTCGGTTGTTGCATCTTTAAGCCTTTTGTCATTGCCCTGTACAGCAACCCCTGGTTTATCCTCTCCGTCTTTGGCAAGCTCTACAATTCCCCTGGTTTCAGTTGTTGCATCTTTAAGCCTTTTATCATTACCCTGTACAACAACCCCTGGTTTATCCTCACCATCTTCAGCAAGTTCAACTATCCCGCTTGTTATGGTTGTTGCTTTTTTAAGTCTTTTGTCATTGCCCTGTACAGCACTTAAAGGGGCAGTGTCTCCATCATGGGCAAATTTCATTATGCCTTTTGCAGTTTCACTTGCATTTCTTAGCCTTTTATCATTGCCCTGCACAGCAACCCCTGGCTTATCTTCACCATCTTCAGCAAGCTCTAGAATACCTTTGTTTTCAGTTGTTGCATCTTTGAGCCTTTTGTCATTACCTTGTACAGCAACCCCTGGTTTATCCTCACCATCCTCAGCAAGCTCCACAATACCTTTGCTTTCAGTTGTTGCATCTTTGAGCCTTTTGTCATTACCCTGTACAACAACCCCTGGTTTATCTTCGCCGTCTTCAGCAAGTTCCACAATCCCCTTGTTTCCGGTTGTTGCGTCTTTAAGCCTTTTGTCTCCTGCAGAGGGTACAGCGTCCTCTGTTTCTTCCCCATCTTTGGCAATGCGGATAATTCCCTTGCTTATTCTGGTTGCATCCTTAAGCCTTCGATCACTTCCCTGTACTA
>JBBAGC010000165.1:0-5540 GCA_041655115.1 Spirochaetota bacterium
GTGCATGCTTCAAGCCTCTTGTTGCTGCTGTGAATGGACATGCGATTACTGGTGGATTTGAAATTGCTCTTAATTGTGATTTTATAATTGCATCTGACCGCGCTGTTTTTGCAGATACCCATGCTAAAGTGGGGATTCACCCTGGCTGGGGTATGACACAGCTTTTGCAGCAGGCTGTTGGTATAAGAATGGCAAAGCAGATGTCGCTTTCATGTAAATCTGTTGATGCTCCTGAGGCATTGCGAATAGGCCTGGTTAATGAGGTTGTTCCTCATGATAATCTTTTAAGCAGAGTAAGGGAAGTATGTGAAGAAATAACTTCAACCCAGTATGGTATGATGATGACTGTAAAATCCCTGATTGAAAAGAGAAATAGTTTTACCTTTGACGGATTATACGAGTTTGAAAGAAAAGAGTTCAGAAAATTTGTTGAGGAAAAGCTTAAAGCGCTTAAAAGCTGATTATCAGGGTGTGTTCCAGCTTAAATAGTTGTGCATGTTAGAATTTAAGTCCTTTGTTTTAAAGCTGTTTTTTTCAAGTATTGAATTGAGTCTGTAATGAAATTCCAGACCCAGGTCATCAAGCCTGCCTGTGAGTCTGTTAAATATAATCTTAGGGAATAAGTCTATAAAGTTAATTGTTCTGATAAGCTTTTCTTCATTATCAAGGAGTTCCTTTATTTTGGAAACATCTATGTTTATGAGAATGTTGCTTACTGTTGTGTTTATTTCCCTTAGCCATGAATTTTCAAAATTCATTCCAGGGGTCAGGTTTAGAATATCAAGAATCCAGTTTATAGACTGGTGATCATTAAAATTTTTAATATTTTTTTCTATGTGCAAAAGAGCAAAGGTTGTTTCTTCTCTGTTTTGTGGTTCCTTGTTTTTCCAGATTGATGAAAGGTTAAATTTTTTTGCATAGGATGGAAGGGTGCAGCTTGTATTATTTATTCCAGGTTCGCTTTCTTCATCTGTTTCAAAAAGATCCGGTATTTGGGTTTTGCTGTATCTTAGCCCAAGTATGGCTGCTGATTTAATAAATCTGTGTGGAGAGTCCCTATAGGCTTTGACGAAAAAATCCGAGGGGGTTTCCTCTGCAAGATGTACAAGTGCTTTAATTATTGGTTTTTGAAGAAGAGTTAGTTCATCATATTCTTCAATTAACAGGCTGATGAGCTTGTATATTTTTTTGGTTTTTATTATAATAACATCATCGTGAAAAAGGGGTCTGTTTTTTATATTTTTAATATATTGATTGATGTTGTTAAAGGACTCCAGATAAAGATAAAGTCGTGAATAAAGATCGTCAATTATGTAGTCTTTTATATTTGCTTCATAATCGGTGTTTTCGTGAAATTCGTATATTATCTGATCTAAAATTTCAACAAAGTTTATTTCTATTTCATCAGTGAGGTTAAGGCTGCCAGGGGTAATAAATTCTCCAAAATCTTTTGTTGTATGCTGGGCAATATTTTTTAAAGATTCACTTCGTGAAGTAGTTGATTTTAATATATCATAATATATTTCTATTATACTTGTAATTGGAAATGAATTTTTTTTTATCATTTATTTTTTTAAGGATATTATTTTTATTATATGTATATATTAAGTTAAGATTTTTCTATATCATATAAATGTCCAGAATTTTTTGCATTTTATTTAAAAATCAGTAATAATTGTTGTTTGTATATTAGTTGCAGTAATTTGAAAAATATCTCTATTTTGATAAACCATATCTATGAAAATAATTGAAGCTATAAATAATAACTATAATCTGTTTAAGAAATATAATGAATTAAAAATTCATCGTTTTCAGCAGCTTTTCCCCAATGCTGCAATTAAAAAAACCATTAATGCCATACCTGTTCTTTTAAGCATAAATGATAAAAAAGTTCCTGGATTTAGCAATGCAGATGTGCCTCTGGGTATTGCAAATTACACTCCTGACACAGAAACCCTGCGCTATGTAAAGGCTCGTTTTGGCTTTGATTCATATAATGATGTGTCAAAACCCTTTGTGCACTGTCTTGCTGTAATGGGCAGTGTGGGAACTATTGGTTATAATAGAAAATCTGATTTTGATTACTGGGCATGTGTTGATAAAAGAGGGGTTTCTGAAAAGCATCTGGCTGCGTTTCAAAAGAAGATTGATGATATCCAAAAATGGGTTTTTAAGGAATCAGGGGCAGAGGTACATATTTTTATAAATGATATTTCAAATTTAAAAATGAATATATTTGCTGAAGATGAGGATGAGGGCTTTGGTTCAACCATAGGGGGAGTTCTTAAGGATGAGTTTTTTCGCAGTTCAATGATAATTGCAGGAAAGGTGCCTTTTTGGTGGGTTGTTCCGGGATTTATAAATGACTCTGATTATGAGAAGCTTTTTGCTTTAATTCCAGACAAGGAAAAGAATGAAAAATATGTTGATATAGGAAACCTTTTTCAGATTTCACGAGAGGATTTTTTAGGTGCTGCCCTTTTTCAGCTGATTAAGGCAGTAGGCAGCCCTTTTAAGTCAATTCTCAAGATTGGGATTTTGGAAAAATATCTTTTTATGGATGGGAAAACAGTATTACTTAGTCAAAAGCTGAAAGCTTCCATACAAAGGGGAAAGCTGAAAAACTCTGCTCCTGATTCCTACCTGATTATGTTTAATGAGGTGTACAGGTACTATGAGGAAATTCTTGATGATAAAAGTCTGCTTACAATTTTACGGCAAAACCTCTATTTGAAAATTGACCCTCAGCTTTCCAGGTATGTTGCACTTAAGGAAAGAAAGGATCTTCCCTATAAGGTTATGGTCATGTTCAGGGTTGTAAAGGGCTGGGGCTGGTCTATTGAGGAGATTAGGGATCTTGATGATTTTGAAAGCTGGGATTATAACCGCATTATACTGTTTTGGAACAGTGTAAAAAAGTTTATGCTTTTATCTTATCAGAAAATTTCGCGTGAAATGCCCAATATGGATCTTCAAAATAAGATTTCATCTTCAGACTTTAAGCTTCTTAACAGCATTATCAAGGCCAATTTTTTAATGGAACCTGATAAAATTGAAAATTTTATTACATTTAAGGATACACCTAATGAACCCCTTCTTTATATAGAGGCTGAAACAGGCGGAGTTAAGGTTTCCGGCTGGAGGGTGTATAAAAAGATAAGGTTATCAGGGCGTTTAGAAAAGGAGATAGGCATAAAAAGCGAGGATGATCTTGTTAAGCTCCTTGCCTGGTGTTCTATTAATCAGATTTATGAACCGACTTTTTCCAGGGTATTTTTTGAATCAGGTTATCATCATATAAATAAAAACCTGGTTGTTGAGCTTCTTAATCATATTTTTGAAATGTTTAACTCTGAGAAAACTCATATAAAAAGGGAGTTTTTTCTTCGTGAGCCGCGTACATTGAAAAATATGCTCATTATGAACTTTAGTGAAAGCAAGGCAAATGATATAAACTCCTTTTGTCATCTTTACATCAATACCTGGGGTGAGTCCTTTATTAAAAACTATTCAGCCTATTCTGAAATGATTGCTGTGTTTTCAAAAATTGTAAAGGATGGCGTGGCATTTGGAAGATCCTTTGATGACTTTTGTTTTTTTGTTTCTCCTGAGCCGCATAAGAGGCTTTACAAGCGTGTTGAAAAAATATTCCGTGCAGCCTTTGATTTCCTTTTAAAAAGCAAGGATTATGTTTCCCAGAGATTTATAACAAATTTTGATAACAGCCTTGTTTGCATTACAAAAAAGGAGGGCAATGTATCAGTTGCATCATTTGACAGCATTCTTGAACTTCTTTCCAATATTTCCATGTCTCCTTTTGTATACCCTGATTTAAAAATATACTCTGAAGATAATTCCAGCCTTGAAATTCTTGATGAAATTTATTCTAAAAGAACAGTGAATGGTTTTTCCATAGTGTATGAGGATAAGGGAAGGTATACTGCTATTTATGTGTGCGATGAAAATGGAAATCTTTTTACTTTTGTCAAGATGCAGTCAGGGCATGATCCTGTGCTTGCTGTTTACAGGTTTTGCCTTAATATTCTTGATTTGATTAAAGCAGGCGCTTCCAATAAAACAATAAGAGACGATATTAAGTGTTTTCAACTCACTGTTGACAGGTTTGGAAAATATAGCTTTAAGGATGAATCTAAAAAAATAAGCCAGTTTAACAGGCTTAACCCCCTGGTTAAGGATTCTCTTTTTGTTGAAGTTGTAAACAGCAGCAAGGAGAGGCCTTATTATATTTTACAAAAAGGACCTGCCAAAATAGGACCTTTTGCAGGGCATGAGTTAAAGGATAAGGTTAAATTTTTTGGATCTGATACTGAAAGGAATATGGAAATTGCAGGTGTCAAATTCCATGTTATTTCAGATGAAATGAAGCTTTGGGGGGCAACCCCTTATTTTCTGGAAAAGTATAAGGTGGAAAGGCTTCTTGGTGTTTCGATTTAGCCATGTTAAGTGTACTAGGGGTTTTGGTATTGCCTGTTTATGTTGAAGGGAAATTCTCCCTGAAAAATTTAATCTTTTTTTCCTTGTCTGGTGTTTTTTTGTTTAAAGATCCCTTTTCAAGGGCAATATCAAGAAGTTTTACATTGTCATCGTAGCTGGTGTGTTCCTTATCTTCATAGTTTTGCCTGGCATCCTCTTTTTCTGTTTCAGCCTTAGGAGCAGATTTCATTTCTGTTCTGGTTTCTTTTGCATCACGTATGGAGTCAAATCTGGAATCTATTTGATCCTGGGTAAGCATGGGTATATCATCAATATCCGGAATATCGATCCTGGGTGCAGCCTTGGCCTGAGCTTTGGTTTGTGGTTTTGCTTTTGCTTTTTTTACGGTTTTTTTTGGTTCTGAAATAGAGGGGAGTATGTCTCCCTCTGATTCAGGAGCGTCATCTTTCATTTCAGATATGAAGCTTTCAGGAGGGTTTGCAATTCTTAAATCCAGAAGTTTTATTCTGTCTCCAAGAAGGATATTAATCTGCTTCTCTATTGTCATATATATGGGTGTGGAAAATGACTTGTCCCGTGAAAGGGATTTTTCAAGTTTTCTTAATTCCTTAATATCATTATCTATCATTTCAACTCGTTTGATAACATGTACAACTTTCATGGGAGAGCTCCTGATTTTGAAAATATGGTAATATTAAAATTTGTCTTGTTTAAAAAGTCAATTAGTTTTCAATAATAGCAGTTTTAATGGATAATTCTCCGGTTTATTTTTTATCAATTTTCAGGTTTTAATAAAAAATTTTACTGAATAAACTTGTTATTGACATATGCCTGTTATAGGGCTACAAGGTTATTATCTATTAAAATTTATGGAGTTAAAAAGTGTCATCTGTTACTGCATACACCAGCGAAAAGTATATTAAAAAATTGGATGCTCTGGATAAATTTGAAGCAATTGAAGAGCTTGCCAGATCCTTTGAAGGAACTGATTACTGTTCCAATATTGATACGCTTATAAATGCCCTTAAAGAGCGGGAAGAAATAATGAGCACAGGGATTGGCTTTGGAATTGCCATTCCTCACGC
>JBBAGC010000166.1:0-5534 GCA_041655115.1 Spirochaetota bacterium
TAAAATTGCAGCACTGATTGCTCCTGGCCGGGTAATCATGGCTTTTTTGAAAATTCTGTATCCTGTCAGCAGCATTATAATGCCTACTCCAAGCAGGACAATTCCTATAAAAAGACGCATTTTATTGTCAGATGAAGCAATTAAAAAAAGCAAGCCCATGAAGAAATGCAAAATCCCTGTAATTATTACAAAGGCTCCATAAAATATTTTGACTGTCATTACCACTGCTCCTTAGTGCTTTTGTTAAGCTCATTTCCCATTAGCTGGAAGAATTTTTCTATGTCAGGTTCATTAAGAATAAAAGATGTATTTTTTTTAATCTCTTCTGCAAATTTTAGAGGATGAACATTTTGAAGCTTAATTTCAATGCTTTTATCCATGTTTTTCAGCTTTTCAGCAAAGCCTTTTGAAAATTCGGGTATGTTTATTCTCAGTGTGGGAAGCTGGGAATATCGATCTTCAGTTGCCTTAACACCTTTTATGGATTGAAGAAATTTATTTAAACCCTGCTTAAGCCCTCTTATAAGCGCTATTAAAGACACAGATTGTTTAATTCCCTCTTGTAAAGAAAGAAAAATATTGTTTAGCTCCCCAGTCTCTATAAGGCTTCCTTCAATGTCCGGTCTGTTGTCTGAAAAGGGAGCTCCGCAAAAGTCGCAGAAGAAAATATTTTTCAGGTTTTGCGATTTGCATAAAGGGCATTTCTCAGGCTTTTCTTTTTTTTCATTAAGTGCTAAATATTTTTCATATCCACTCAGGCTTCCTATAGCTTTTGTAAATGCACCTTTTTTAATAAGCTCTTCCTGGTTTTCTTCAAGGTTTAATATTTTTTCAACAAGAATGGAATACTCTGCCTGCAAATAGTTCCATTTTTCCTGTATTTGCAAATCTTTTTCACCAATATCCTTTTCAGATTCAATCCATCTGTTTCTGGTATTTTCTATTTGATCAATGTAGGCGTCTCTTTTTTCTAAAAGTTCTTTTTTTAATTTGTCAGTCTGTTTCATGCTGGAAAAATTAATTATAAAACCAAAACCAGTGTTCATTTCATCAATTTTTTTATTATATGCATCTATTTCATCTTCAAGGAGATTTATTTTTTCTTTCAAAGACTCTTCTTTTGTATCAAGGGTTACGTTTGATTTTTTGAGTTTTTTCATGAATGCTATTCTGGATGAGTTTATTTTTTCAAGGTTTTGTTCCATTTCATTTTTTTCAGATTTTAGTTTTAACAGCTTTTCATTAAAGATTTTACTTTGAGGGTTAATGGCATCTTTAAACAGATTGTCCACTTCTACCGGGAAGTTGCTTTTATTTTTAAAAAATTCCTCCTGGAGAAATTCTATTTCATCTGTGCGCACCTTTATAACATTGTTAAAGTTTTTATTAAAGAGGGACTGAATTTTTTCAAGTTTATTGCTTATACTTTCCAAAGTCTCGGTAGTGTCATTAAGAAAGGCTATCATGTCTTTTAATGAACTCATTTTATTCCCCCTATTCCTTTAATTCCCTTGCTTCTTGTTCTTATTGTTTTTTCAAGGTGCCATATAAAATTATTCAATATTAATGATTTATTTTTTACATCTTCAATTTCTTTAAATGAACCTGCATTTTCCCAGTAAAGCGGGCAGCCTCCTGAACATAGTTTTTCAAGGTCGCATTTTTTACACACAGGAGGTACGTATCTTTTTTCTCTGTAATATAGAGCCTGATCCGAATTCCATATATGTTTAAAGCTATGCTTTAAAAGGCTGCCAATACCTTTATCATAGCTTGAGCAGGGGAGAATTTCTCCAGAGGGGTTTACTGAAAGCAGTCCTGAAACACAGGCGCATGATTTAGAACCAAGGCCATGATCAACAGGATTAAAAATACAGTAGGGTGTTGGAGAGTACCATACAAATTTAATTTCATTTTGAGCACAGAATTTAAGCACAGGTTCAATAATGTTTTCAATTGTGGTGTATCCAATGTTGATATTTTCATTGTCCCTGGCTATTCCTGTTGCAATGATCATATTCATTGAAAGGTATGTGGCATTGAATTCTTTTTTTACAAATTTAACAAGAGGGATAAGGTGTTCTCTGTTTCCTCTGCATATTGTTGTGTTTGTATGCGTATGTATGCCGGCATTTTTAAGGTTGTGAACAGCTTTTACCGTATTTTGAAAGGCATTGCTGTTGCCTGTAATTTTGTTGTGTATATCCTTGTCATGGGATTCCAGGCTTACCTGGGCTGATTTAAGGCCTGCATCTGCCAGGGTTTTTACAAATTCGGGGTCAGAGCATATAATTCCGTTTGTTATAAGGTTTGTGCGCATCCCCCTTTGAGAAGCATGGGCTATCAAATCAGGCAGGTCTTTGCGCAAGGTGGGCTCTCCGCCTGTAAATGAGATTGTAGGAACCTGGGCTTCATAAAATATTTTATCAATAATTGTTTTAACTTCCTCAGTTGTCATTTCCGGTTTTTCACCGCCCCTGTATGGGCTTGAAGCATAGCAGAAGTCACATCTGTTTTGGCATTTGTATGTTAAAGCTATTTCTGAAAGAATGGGCAGGGCAATGTTCTTTGGCTCATAGGGAATGGTTTGAATCATTGTAGCTGAGTCATAATTTTCCTGCATAATAGCACTTATTGTGTTTATTATTTCAGAAAGATCCCTTAATACTGTGGGTTTATCTGCGCTGTATTTTGATGAAATTTTGTCAACTGTTGCTTCTGCGCTTTTTCTTTTGCTGTAAAGCATATAAAGCATATCAAAGCCGGTTGCATTAACATGCTGGATTTTGTTGGGTCTTATAATAAGAAGAGAGTCTTCCTGTCGCAGGGATATTACATCAAGGGTTGATGTAACAAAATTATCTATTTTAATAAAAATATCTTTATACATGTATTTACCTAAAAGCTTGAAACACAGGCAGAATGGCATGCAGAGTGACACGCTGAATGCACGCATGCAGAGTGACATGCAGAGTGGCAGGCTGAGTGCACACATGCAGAGTGGCAGGCAGAATGACATGCTGAATGGCATGCATCATAGCTGAAGGATGAAATATTTTCCACTCCAGCAGCAGCTGCTGCTTCAAGGTTTTTTATGTCAGATGATTTAAAAAGATTTTCAATATTATCTATAATTTTTGTAGAGATATTTTCTACACTTTCAACTACACCTTCTGAAAAATCTTTTATGCTGTCTGTAATGGAGGAGGTGTTGCTGGAAATTTTTTCAAAAAATTCAACAGATTTTTCAGAAGAGGAGCCATCGCTTTTCAGGATGTCTCTCATATATTCCTCTGACTTTCTTTCAAAGTTATCATTTAAAATTATCCAGGGATGATTGGTGTTATAATATTTTTTTCTTTTTGGAATATCAGCACCTGTGAAGTCCTCCCAGTGACGGTCAACTTTTTTGCTGTATAGATCTGCTGTTTTATTAATATCTCCCCGCCAGACTTTGGATTGCAGGGATGAGGTTACATCTTTTATAATAATAGGAATTTTGTTTTTTGCCAGGGTGCCGTCTGCAGCAATGGAGGATATAAAAATAGTTTCATAGGTGGCAAGTAAATTGTTATCCTTTTTCTTTAGTACCTGCAGTTGAAGGGGGTTCCGGTTTATTATATCAATGTATCCTTTTTCAAAAAGATTCATAACAATTAAAGTTATAGCCTTGGACGGGCGGTTTAAGAAAACAGCTGTTTCAACAGGATTAAGATTTTCAATTGTTTCTCCTGTTTTAAATGTTTCAATCTGAATTTCCGGTGCAATATATTCAGGTTTCTTTTCAAATCTTTTATTAATAGCAGGATGAAATCGCAGGAGTCTTAGAAAGAGAGCAAGAATACCAGTCATAAGATATTTCAGGATTCGGAAAGGCACAAGCTGGGAGTTAAAGCTGAAAAACCACCCGGAGTTAAGGCTTACTAACTTCCTTCCGGAGGGGAAGAAAATTTTTGAGAAAAAATCAATTTTACTCAAGTTTGATATTATCACGAGTGGTATCCCTAAAAAAAGTATCTCCATAAGAAGAACCGGAAAGTTTGCTATGTACATTGCAGTTATATAAAGCAGAAGGCTTCCCAGTATGGAAATAATTATGTTAATATGAATTTTCGAGAGGTTCCATTTTATCAAATCATTGAAAATTATTCCAATGGAATTAAAAAATCCTATATTTACAGCACTTAAAGGAACAAAAAAATTCAGCTTAATATCAGGATAATAGCTTTCCTCCCATTGTTTGGATATGCCTTTGAATATCAAAGGGCTTTGAGGTGCGTTTTTATCTGAGGGGGAAAATTCCCATTTATTAAATTTTTCTTTTTTATCAAGTGAAAGATTAAATGTCTGCATAGATTTATCCAGGGAAGACTCTTCCTGGGCAAAGGGCTGATTTACGTTTATGGATATTTCACGAGCAGTATCAGGCAGTTTAAATCCATGCCATAAGTAATTAAGTTTAATTTTGTCATTCGTAAGGCTTCTTTCTATATTGAGATTGTTGTATCCTGGCTCATGGAAATAAAGTACAAATACCAGGCCTTCCCCTTTTTTCACAGGTCTTGATGTTATGAGATCGTATGTTGTATAATCAGTAGTGCCATCTTCATTTAAAGAAAATCTTAATTTTGCAGAAATCGCCTTGTTACCTGAAAGCGGTTTGTATGTAGTGCTGTGAAAAACCCTGATATTATCATCGTATAATGTTTCTTCTGGTTGAACAAGTTTTCTGTATATGTTTCTTTCACCATTTTCTTCTATTTCAATAAAAACTGTTGAGCTGTGTCCTATTGAGTTAACCAGGCCAGAGTCTGTTTTAATGTTTATATGGGCTGATATTGATTCTATCCTGTATTCGCCCTGTTCAATTATATCCCCTGCAGTAAAAGTGTTAAGTGTGTATGTGCCCCCCTCTGCTCCTGTTGTGCTGTGTTTTGCAGGGAAGAAAAATGCTGCCTCCTGTTTGTATTTGCGTGAAAGGTTGTTTTTTTCAATGTGTATGGAAAGATAATTTTTATCCTTCCATTTTGACGGGTAGTATATCCATCTGTCATTTTTATTTATCACATCTGTATTTGCAACAAGGCCATATCTGTTAACCAGGTCGTCCTTTATCTCTTCAGCTTTTTTGTAATGTTTGGGAATTTCAATAGGCGTAATTAACTGGATTATCTGTTTTTTTATGGGCAGATCCCATTGCACAGCAGGAAAGTAAAAGGATGAGTATTTTTCGTTTTTGTATTCAGTGGGGGTTGCAAAATCTGAATCTGCCCTGTACCTTATATTAACTTCGTAGATCCGACCAGGGATCGTGTGTTTATCAAATAACGCAGCATAATAGCCATTGCCATTGTTTTGCATTGTTACATTGAACTTTTCATTGTCATGTGTGCCCCAGGATTCAATAATGTAAATAGGTTCTGTAAATCTGCCAATTGATCGGATTCTGTCCCGCCCTTCATGCTCTGTAAAAGTTATGGTGTAGAGTATTTCAAGCCTGTTATCCTGAAGTATGGTAATATGAAACTTTGTCT
>JBBAGC010000167.1:0-5455 GCA_041655115.1 Spirochaetota bacterium
TACAGATGCTGTTGTATTCCAGGTAAATTTATTTCCAAACTCGCTGTGATGATCATAGCGAATACCTGCTGCATGATAGATCATATCAAATAATTTCAAATGATTGTGGAGATAAATACTGTGAGTAGTTGCATTCTGAATATAAGAATTTGAAGTAAAATCCCCATAAAGATTTGAATAATAAAGACTTGATCCTTCCTCATGGTAAAAGTTATACCCTGCTGTTATTGTATCAATTTCACCAATCTTGAAATTATGCTGCCATTCAGCCTGATTTGAAACACCCTTATACCAGGAATGTTCTTCATCATTTACAGGCTGAAACCTGTCATTATTATCCTGATCCCTTCTTGTTGTTGAAGTTCTGCCATATTCCAGCTTATGATTCCACCAACTAAAAATATCCTGAGTCAAAACATTGTTAAAAGTAAAAATTTCATTTTCACCCATTTTATTCAGGTCATCTATTTCAGCTCCATCATCATAATCATATTTTGCTGACTGATAATAGCCGCTTAATATATAATTTATCCTTAAAGGCAAATCTATGCCAAACTTTGATGTAATCACAGTATTTTCAAACTTATCCTTTTCATAATCACTGTTTTTTATGGAAGATGTACTCCCCTTGGATTTGTTTTCAGCACGAGATATTCCTTTAGTATCCTGCCTGGATATGCCTACACTGTAGCTTATTCCATCAGAACCTCCGGATATAGAAGCAGACTCCCTGAATGTATAAAATGAGCCGGCTTCTGCAGAAACAGAAACAACAGGCCTGCCCTCGCCTTTTTTAGTTATAATATTGATAACAGCCTGGGCATCTGACCCGTAAAGCGCGCTTTGAGGTGTGCGTACTATTTCAATCCGATCAACATTATCTGTTGTCAGAAATGCCAGGTTTGCCCCTCTACCGGGATCTAAAGGATCATTAATTCTCACACCATCAACAAGTACCAAAACATTTGTTGATGCATTCCCCCTGACAAAAATAGAGGCTTGACCTCCAAAGTAACCAGTCCTGCTCACTGACAAACCCGGAACTTCCTGGAGCAAATCAATTACCTGCTTTTTTCCCTTTTTTTCAATTTCATCTGATGTAATAACTGTAACACTGCTTCCGGTTTCCTTTAATGAAACCTCGCTTTTTGTAGCAGTAACAACAATCTCTCCTAACTGTCTTTCCTTTTCATCATCAGCCATTACTGCTCCTGAAAAAAAGCTGCTGAGAATCAAAAGCGTAAATAAAAAATAAATCCTCTTCATGTAAGTCCTCCTTAAATTATACACTGCGAAAAATCGCAAAATTTAATCGACCACATAAATAAAAATCCCCGAAACTTTGAAGTTGCGGGGACACCCTTTTTTTCCTCGTAACGAGCCATATAAACCAATCAGCGTGGTATTATGGTTCAAATACAATCAGGTGTTCTGGCTTCCGGATTATCCTAATCACCGCGCCTTCCCGGCATAACAGCCAGTGGCATATTGCGGTTTTCGTCCCCGGTCACAGCGGCGGGTCCGCTCCCGATTTTAACGGGATTCCCTCATCCCCGTAAGGATGCCTTCTTTTATCAAGAAGGAAAAGTATTTATTTATGTAAAGATCAATTGTTAACAGTAAATTTTTTCAAAAAACTGTTTTAGTTCAACAAGGCTGTTTACACTCCCTAATGTCTTTGAATACAGGGACAAAAGCATTGTCTTATAAATCTAATAATTAAAAAAATTACTGCTTAAATTGAATAGACTAATTCAGTGGATTTCTGTCAAGAAAAATTTTTGGGGAGAGGCTCTGACCCTGTTCCCAATAAATAGAAGGCTCTGACCCCTATTTACCAATCCCAAAAGTGTAAAAAAAACTGAGAGATTTAAAAAGCTCGAGAAAAGGCTCTGACCCCTAAAATTCCAAGCTTATATAGGGAGCAAGTTGTTTTTACAAGAGGCTCTGACCCTTTTTTCTATGCTATTTCTTCTATGCTAATTTTATCGTTAGATATAGGCTCTGACCCTTAATCTAAAGATTTACCCGCTTAATAAATTTATACTAAAAAAATTTGGAAAATGCTCTGACCCCCGATTTTTTTCAAAAAAAATTCCCTAAAAAACGTAGTAATAATAAAGGTTTTGCGAATTTTAATATCAATAGGAGAGTCCAAATGCCTAGACCATTGAGAACTGTTGCCCAAAATGTAACATATCACTGTTATTCAAGGTGTCGTGGGAAAAGAGACCTCTTTAAAAGCAGATATGGGAATAAATATTTCATAGAATCAGTACAGCAATGCCAGGAAAAGTATAATTTTGAACTAATTGCTGCTGAAACTGTTGCAAACCATATTCATATTATTATAAAAACCCTGGAAGACAGTGAAACCATTTCACTTATAATGCAATATATTAAAGCACGCATGGCTGAAAAATACAATCGAGGTACTGGTGAAACAGGACCTTTCTGGAATGAAAGGTTTGGCTCCACAATCATAGAAGAATCAGACAATCCTGAAGAATATCTTCTATGGCTACTCTGGTATATTGGATACAATCCTGTACGAAAGGGACTTTCCCGTGACCCACGTGAAAATATAATTGGTTTTATCAACTGTTATCTTGATGAAAGTTTCATTTCTCCCTTAAAATTTACTTTACATGAATATTTTTTAAAATTAGGGAAAAATTTTACAGAACGAGTCAATAAATTCCTCTATTATGAAGATGCATACAGGAAACGACTTGCTTTGTGGGTCTAAGGAAAATTTGAAGATAAGGGTCAGAGCCTTCTCTCTAATTTCCCTAATTTCCTTAAATAAAAAAAGATATTGAGCAAAAACTCAAATCTTTCATAAGATTTTATCTCAAATAGCAATAAAAAACAAAAACAGCAACAATTCCTCTCTGCTATTACAATAATACTGTGCCAATTTATTAAAAAAACATATAAACAACTAATTCACTGTATGGCCTAAACTTAGAATTTATGTTTTTTAAGGCATTACATATATTTTTTCACAAAATATTCTAATGGGGTCAGAGCCTAACTACAACTACACACACTATTCAACATAAATATTGAATCAAAAGAATTCAGGGTCAGAGCCTTTATCTAGTTGACATAATAAAATATGAACTGAACTTTAAAAAAAATGATACCCGGAGAATTTTTTGAAAAAATCTATGTCCTTAATAATTTTAGTCTTGTTTTTAGTGTCATGCAAAGAGGAAATTACACATCCTATTCCAAGTGAAAATAAGATAAACCGCATTGTTTGCCTATCCCCTTCAATTACAGCACAGATTGTTGACCTGGAGAGCTCACACCTTGTTGTGGGAGTAACAACTTATTCGCCTCCACTAAATCATGAGGTTGAAATTATAGGAACTCTTACAAGCCCAAATATAGAAAAAATTATTCTTTTAAAACCTGATGCAATTATATATTCCATTGAAGATGCAGCAGTACAAAGAACAGAGCAGCTTAAAGCAATGGGCATAAAACTTTTTCCCTTTGAAAAAAATGCAGATTATAAAAGCATATGTGAAAACTACATGAAGCTTGGGCACATAATAGGTAAAGAAGAATTAGCAAATAAAAAATTGGCATTCTACAACAAAGAACTGGAAGAAATAAAAACAAATACAGCAAAAAATCAGGTAAAACCCCTTGTGGCTTTTTTTGTTTCACAGGAGCCACTTATTGCTGTTTCCAGCCTTTCATTTATCAGCGGTATAATAGATGATGCTGGAGGAATCAATATATATCATAATCTTGAAAAAGCCTATCCCCTTGTTTCTGCTGAATCACTGATAATACTAAAGCCTGATATCATTTTATCAATAATGCCTGATGCTGAAAATTTTTTCAGGAAAATACTTTCAAGATATAACATGCGTGCAACCGAATTATTTAACAATATCTATTCAATCAATCCTGATAATACCACTCTTTATACACCTGCCAACTATGTAAAATCAGTTAAAGAGGTATGGGATAAAATTACTATTTACCTTAAAAACAGGAGTGAAAATCAGCTGTAATGAAGCATCGAAAAATATTACTCCCTACAGTTATATTCATAATAATATCTGCCCTGCTGATTATCTTTTCACTTTCCATTGGTACAGTATTTATAAGTCCGCTAAAAATATTTGCAGGTTTAAAAGTCCCTGATGCTGCTCCTGAAAGCTTTATTCTTGTTAAAATGCGTTTAATAAGAATAATCCTTGCAATGACAGTTGGAGCTTCTCTCTCTGTAAGTGGAGTGATGTTCCAATCTCTGTTAAAAAATCCTTTGGCTGATCCGTTTATAATAGGTGTTTCAAGTGGCGCAGCCCTGGGAGCTACTGCTGCAATAGTTTTATCAATGACAAACATTTTTGTTGTACTTTTTTCTTTTGCAGGAGGGCTCGTTTCAATTACACTGGTTTACTTTCTTTCAAAAAGGCTCAAGTTTGGCACATCCTCAATGATACTTGCAGGAATAGCATTGAGTTTTATATTCTCTGCAGCAGTGCTTCTTCTATATTCAGCAGCAAGAGCTGAGCATGTTCACAAGGCCATTATGTGGCTGATGGGAGATCTTTCTATTGCCCGCTATGACATACTCACAGAAATATCCATTGCTGCTATATTGCTTATAATGCTTGCCATGCTTTATTATAAACACCTTGATATAATTTCATTTGGCCATTCATTTTCAAAAAGCCTGGGCGTAACTGAAAAAAATGTAGCTGCCATATTCTGGATTGCTTCGCTCCTGGCTGCTTTATCAGTTTCTCTTTGCGGGATTGTGGGCTTTGTAGGTCTTATTATCCCCCATGTTATGCGACTATTTTTTGGTCCTGCACATTTAAAGCTTATCCCTTTTTCAGCTCTTGGAGGGGCATTGTTTCTTATGACAGCAGACACCTTTGCCAGATCTGCTGTGCCCCCCTATGAAATACCTGTGGGAATAATTACAAATTTTTTTGGTGGAATATTTTTCCTGATTTTTCTTTTCCGTAAAAGAGGCACTCTATGAGCCTGATCTTTGAATTAAAAAATATTAATGCAGGATATAACAACATCCCGGTTCTTCACAATATAAATTTTTCTGTTAAAAAGGGTGATTTTATTTCAGTAATCGGTCCTAATGGTGCTGGAAAAAGTACAATGATTAAAATCATGTCAGGTCTTATAAAACCCGATTCCGGCAAAATACTCTTTAAAAATCAGGCTATGAACAAATACAGCCGCAGAGATCTGGCAATAAATTTTTCAGTAGTACACCAGTTCCATGAAAACCTTC
The DNA here is from genome assembly GCA_041655115.1 of Spirochaetota bacterium. GTDB lineage: Bacteria > Spirochaetota > UBA4802 > UBA4802 > UBA5550 > JBBAGC01. The sequence goes on from JBBAGC010000167.1 coordinate 5,285, forward strand.
TTGCCTTTACAGTTTATGATTTTATCAGATTAGGCAGATTCCCCCATCAAAAATTATGGCAGATGGAAACTGATCTGGACAAAAAAACCATAGCAAATGCAATTGAAATGACAGGAATATCTCACCTTTTAAAAAGACAGATAACTGAACTATCAGGCGGTGAACAGCAAC
>JBBAGC010000168.1:0-5417 GCA_041655115.1 Spirochaetota bacterium
AGGTGTTATAATGACAGGCATGGGCAGGGACGGTGCAGAGGGTATGCTCAAAATAAAAAATAACGGTGGGCATACTATTGCCCAGGATGAGGAGACCTCTGTTGTTTTTGGAATGAACAGAGTAGCTGTAGAGCTGGGTGGTGTTAATGAAATTGTTCCCCTTGATGAGATAACATCCAGGATTATAAGAAAGATTTAAAAATATTTTAATTGATTAATAACACCCTGTTAGAAATAATGTTAAAAAATGATTTAAAAGTTTATTAAGAATTGACATATTATTATCAGATAATTATTATTAAATAAAATTCATTGGAGTGCTGAAATGGCAAGAGTTTTAATTGTTGATGATGCTAAGTTTATGAGAACCCTTGTAAAAGACGCTCTTGTTCCTGCTGGACATGAAATAGTGGGTGAGGCTGAAAATGGGAATGAGGCAGTTGAATTATATAAAAAGCTTAAGCCGGATCTTGTAACAATGGATATCACCATGAGGGAAAAGGATGGAATTGAGGCTGCAGGTGAAATACTGGGAGCAGATCCATCTGCTAAAATAATAATGGTAACAGCTCTTGGTCAGGAGAGTCTTCTTACAAAAGCCATAAAGCTTGGTGTAAAGGATTTTGTTGTTAAACCATTTCCTCCAGAGAGACTTCAAAAAGCAGCAGAGAAAGCTTTATCATAGTTTCTGTTATTGTTAAATAATCATATTGCCCGCCTCCCTTTGAAGGGGGATTTTTAATCACAATATATAATCGGGATATTATGTCGGAGAATGTTATAACAGGTGAAGCTGTTTTTGAAAATGAAAACAGCTACGTTGTCAGTATTGACCAATTCAACGGCCCTTTTGATGTTTTATGGGATTTGATTAAAAAATCGAAAATAGACATAACAGAGCTGTCAATATCTGAAATTACTGAGCAATATATTGCTTTTTTGAAAAAACTTGAAGCAATGGATGTGAAACTTGCTTCTGATTTTATTCTCATGGCCTCGGAATTGTTATATTATAAAAGCAGGGCTTTGCTTCCTTCGGGGGATGTTGAAGATGAATATTTTACCAAACCTCTCCCTCCTGAATTAATTCAAAAACTTATAGAATATAAAAAATTTCAAAAAGTATCTGATGAGCTTAGAAATTATTTTGATAAACAGAATAATGTTTTTTTGCGGGAAAATATTCCAGGTGAACTTGGGGAAGAGGAATATTATTATGATGTATCTCTTTATGAGCTGTTAAAAGCCTTTTCCGCTGTTTTGAATTCAGCAACAGTTGTTGAAAGCAGGGAAATACTGTTTGACGAAATTCTTGTGAGCGACAAGATTGATTCTATTATCCAGCTGCTTAAAGAAAAGGAATCTTTGCTTTTTGATGATATTTTCACATCCAAGCCTTCAAGGGCAGAGGTAATTGCATCTTTTTTAGCTTTACTTGAAATGACAAAGTCAGGTATTATAAAAATTCAGCAGCACCGGGTTTTTGGTGATATACGAATTTTGAGAAATTTTAACCTTGAACAGATTCAACAGATAAATCAATAAGTTTACTGATATTATTTTTTATATATTCCGGAATAAACATGGAAGAACCACATAAGAATAGCGCAACAGTTGATGGGGCTCTTCAAAATGAAGAGGATAACAGAGGTGATGAGGATCGGGACAGGGAACATGATCTGAAAAGCCTTTTTGAGGCTGTGTTTTTTTTGAGCAATGAGCCTGTTCCCATAAATTTTTTTGTAAAAAGTTTCATGGTTGATCCAACCCAGGCAAAGATTATAATAGATACGCTTGTTGATGATTATGAAGAAAGGGATGGAGGCATAAGGCTTGCTGAGCTTTCAAACGGCTATCAGCTTGTTACAAATGCAAGATATGCTGAACAGCTTCGTCATGCTTTAGGCTTGAAAAAAAGGGAAAGTCTTTCAAAGGCAATGCTTGAAACACTTTCAATTATTGCATACAAGCAACCCCTTGTTTTGGCAGATATTGATGAATTGCGCGGTGCATCTTCAAGAATGATGGTTGCTAATTTAATGAAAAGGAACCTTGTAAAGCCTGTTGGAAGAATGGATTTGCCTGGAAGGCCTTTGGCGTATGGGACAACTGATGAATTTTTGCGATATTTTGGGCTTAACAGGCTTTCAGATCTTCCCAGGCTTTCAGAGATAAAAGAATTTACCCTGGATAATGAATAAGTGGATAAACAAAATAAAATAACTGTTGCTGTTGATGGCCCTGCAGGATCAGGGAAAAGCAGTGTCTGTAAAAAAGTGGCTTCAGGTATTGGATTAAACTATATAGATTCAGGAGCCATATACAGGGCAATAACCTGGTTTTTTCTTGAAAAATGGGGAGGGGATTTAACTAAATCCCATGATTTAATTAAATCCCTTGATGATATTACAATTGAACAAAAGTACTCACAGGATAAGGGGAGTGTGACTGTTGTAAACAGCAAAGATGTTTCTCTTTTAATCAGGGAAGAAAGAATAACTGATAAAATTGGTTTTTTTTCAGATAAGATTGAGGTAAGAAATTTTGTTAATTCTTTGCTTAGAAAGTGGACATGGGAAAGTTCTATTATAATGGATGGTCGCGATATTGGCTCTGTTGTTTTTCCTGATGCTGATATTAAAATATATCTTGACGCTTCTGTTGAAATACGAACTGAAAGAAGAGTGAAAGAATATCTGCAAATGGGAAAAAATGTTGACGAAATCATTATCAAAAACCAGATTATACAGCGTGATTATGATGATATGAATAGGGAGTTCGGCAGTCTTAAAAGGTGTGATGACGCTATTTATGTTGATACCTCTAATATGTCCTTTAATGATGTTGTTTTTAAAATTGAAACTATTATAAAAAATTATCAGATGAATATGATAAAGAACAGGGTGTAAGACTATGAGCCAGATTACAGATGAAAGCTTTGAAGCTATTGATATGGAGTCAGTTGCTGATACTGCTCTTGAGGAGATTCGGGCAGGAATGATTGTGGAAGGAGAGGTTGTTACAGTTGATTCTGAATTTGCCTATGTGAATGTTGGTACCAAATCTGATGGCAGAATAGCTCTTGAAGAGTTTGATGTTGTTCCTGAGGTAGGGGATGTTTTCCATGTTAAGTTGATGAATAAGAAAATAGTAGATGGTGTTTATCATTTTTCTAAAAAAGCAGCTGATTATGAAAAGAGATGGAAAGACTTTCTTGAATACTATAACCAGGGCAATCGTGTTATTACAGGTAAAATAAAATCTGCCATAAATAAAGGGAAGCTCGTTGATTGCGGTTTTATCAATGCCTTTCTTCCATATTCTTTAACAGGTGATCTTAAAGCTTTAAGTGAATCAACAGAGGAATATACTTTTGCTATAAAAAGTTTTGATTCAAAAAAGAAGTCTGTAATTGTTTCCAGAAAAGATTATCTGGATGAGGAATCCAAAAAAAACTGGGAAGCCTTTGTTCAGCAGTATAAAGAAGGGGATATTATTGAAGGTGAAGTTTTAAAATTTGTTGAGTTTGGAGCTTTTGTCAATGTTGCAGGCATTGATGCCTTGTTGCATAGAAACGATATGTCATGGAAAAAAGTTTTTAAGCAGAGGAAGCTTCTTAAAATAGGGGAAAAAAGAGATTTTATTATTCTTTCAATAAATAAGGAAGCTGGTAAAATTTCCCTGGGGCTTAAGCAGCTTAAGGAGGACCCCTGGAATAATATTGAAGAAAAATACAGTATAGGCTCCATTGTTGAAGGTAAAGTTGTAACAGTGACATCAGTGGGGGTATTTGTTGAAATAGAAGAGGATGTTGAAGGCTTTGTAAGCAATAGTGAGCTTTCATGGACAAAAAACAATGTTTCTGCAAAGGATTATTTTAATAAAAATGACATTGAAAAATTCCAGATTTTAAGCATTAATAGTGAGGATAAAAAAATATCTTTAGGCTATAAACAGCTTCAACCCAATCCATGGGACAGTATTGATGAACGCTATCCTGTGAAGACTGTATTAAAAAGACCAATAAAAAAAGTTGTCAAGTTTGGATATTTTGTTGAGCTGGAAGAGGGTATTGACGGGCTTATACATATATCAGATATTACATGGGATGATTCAGTAAAAGATCCTATTTCACTGTATAAGAGTGGGGCTGAAGTTGAGTTTATTATTCTGGATATAAATAAACATGAAATGAAAATTTCCTGCGGTATTAAGCAGTTAAGCAGGTCTCCATGGGAAATAGTAAAGGAGAAGTATCCTCCAAGAACGCGAGTTAAAGGTGTTGTTTCAGGCATAACTCAGTTTGGAGTTTTTGTCAAGCTTGATGATGAGATTGAAGGCCTTGTTCATATTTCAGAAGTTTCCAGAAACCGGGTTGAAAATCTTAATGATAATTTCAAAGCGGGACAGGCTGTTGAAGCTGTTGTTCTTGATGTTGATATTCAAAAGCGAAGATTATCTTTAAGTATAAAACATTTTGAAATAATGTCTGAAAAAGAAGAAGTGAATAAAATACTGAAACAAACCAGTTCCAACACTGTAACCCTTGGGGATATGATTAATATTCAGCTTGGAGATAAGAAATAAAAAATGGCCAATAAAAAATCAAGGCAGGAAATTAAAATTGATCGAAATCCCATTGAAGCCTTTCTTATGCAGATCAGGGATTATATACGTAAAAATAAACGACAGGTTTATATTTCAGTATTCTCAGTTTTATTTGTAACAATTGCTACTGTTGCAATTTTTGTTTATATGGAAGCTCATTCAGAAAAAAGCTATGCAAGATATGAGCTGATAATTGAAAATTACAGACAAAATCCTCTTGATGAGGATGTAAAAAACAAAACAATCAATGACTTAAAAGAGCTTATTGATGAGACCAGTTTTGGATTTATTCCAAAGGCTTCAAATTATATTCTTGGAAATATTTATTTTGAGGATAAAAAATTTGAGGATTCTTATAAACACCTGAATTATTATGTGGATAAAACATCTGTCAAAGACACTCTCCATCCTATAGCATTGAACAAAGCAGCAGTAGCACTTGAAGAGCTTGGAGAAATTGAAAAGGCTCTGTTCTATCTTGTTAAGCATGAAGAGAAAAATAAAGACAGTATTGTCATGGATCAGGTATTGTATAATATAGGCAGGCTTTATAATACCACAGGGGACAGATTAAGAGCCAGAGAATATTTTAATAAACTTATTGATATATACCCTGATTCCGGTTATGCAAACAGAGCCAGGGAAAGACTTTTTTTAATGTCTTTTAATCAGAATTAATTTAGAAAATATCACTTGACATATAATGGGGTCTGTCAGATTTATCTTATTAAAATAGAATTATAGTCTGTTTTTATGCTGATGAGATTCAGGATTATTAAAATTTGTTAATACATGGGGTAATGAAGTGG
>JBBAGC010000169.1:0-5412 GCA_041655115.1 Spirochaetota bacterium
CCGCCATATCTTCTGAGCAGTTCAGGAGGAGAAACAATAGAAAAAATAAAAGAGATATTCCCCTTCATCTGCCCCAAAAAATGCTCAAAAATACGGGGCTGGGGATCAATGGAAATAGCAAAATCAGCATTTATCCCCTTTTGCAAAAGCATGGGCAAGGCTGAATCAACCGCTATTATAAAACAATGGTCTGAAAGCATATTAATCTGATCCATATATTCTTCAACAGATGGCGCAGATGAAACAATAAGGGCAGATGCCCCTTTAAATCTGTTTTTTAATCTACAAACAGGGGAAACTCTATTAAAATTGTTTATGTTATTAACAGCATTTCTTAAAAAAACTTTACCAAAGGCCTTAACAGTGGAGCTGTTTCGTGCTTTTAAATCAATAAGGCGTTTAACAATATTTTTTACATTGCTGTAATATTCATTAAAGACCCTTACTGAGGTGCCATGCTCAATAACCTGTACACCTGTAATAATATTAAAATCAATTTCATTTTCCAGAATATTCTCTACAGAAGAAATATCCTTACCTGAAAAAAAATGAATATTCCTGCTCTCAACAAGAAAGGAAGTGTGAAGATTTCTGGAAATTTCATTTTCAATCCCTTCAAGAATATCAATTATTATTACATTTTTATATTCAGAAAGAATCTCTTTTACAGAAATAAGGTTATATCCCAGGGAGCACCCCAAAATAATGAGCAATGAATATTTTTGCGGATCCAGCTCATAGGAGAACTTTCCGCCCTCTCTTACAGGGTCAAGCCTGCTGTTTAAGGGAATAGAAATACCATTGGATTTAACAACAACAATGCTGTTACTACTCCGTGCTGTTTCAATTCTGTATTCAATCTTTTTCATAGCCATATCATGAATCAATAAATTCCCCAGGTTGCAATAAAAATTTTTCCTGTATTTTTTTCAAAAAAATTCCAGTAACAATTATTCTTTATAATAACATAAAGGTTTATATGAATAGTTATAATATTTTGTTTGTTTTTTTTAATTCCCTTTATATAATGGTTTAATCGAATGGTTTATATAAAATGACAATTAAAAAAAATCTATTATTCCTTGCTTTAATAGCAACTCTCATGCTCACTCTATGCAGCAGGGAAAAATCTGAAAAATCAATGGTGGACATGGAATCTATCCAGTCTGATGGTTCCAGCAATCAGATGTATATTTTCAGAAAAGAGCTTGAAAAAGAAAAGTATAATAATAACAAATATAAATCAAACAAAGAAAAATTTTGAAACATTTCCCATAATAAGGAGAAAATACAAATGAAACGAACATTGTTTATTATTCCTGTTTTTCTGATTATTCTTGCAGCCGGGATAAACCATTTTTCATGCAGCAAAGAAAATACCGGTGCACTCCTTGGCAACTCAGGGGAATCCCCCATTAGGAAAGAAATGGAATCAACAAAAGCAGCAGAAATCCAGAGTGCTTTCCGCAAAATATTCAACCTTTATAAAGACAGTGTTGTATATATTACAACAGAACAGACTGTAAAAATAAGACACCCGTTTTTTAATGACCCTATTTTAAGAGAATTTTTTGGAAACAGCAGAAGGGAACCCCAAACACAAACAAGAACCGGACTTGGAACAGGTTTTATCATATCAGATGATGGCTATATATGTACAAATCACCATGTTATAAATGGCGTGGATAAGGTAAATGTAACAATAAAAGATAAAATATACGAAGCAACTGTAATAGGCTCAGATGAAAGAACAGACATTGGTCTTTTAAAAATAGATACAAAGGAAAAACTCAACCCTGTTTTCTTTGGTGATTCTGACATAGTTGAAGTGGGAGACTGGGCAATAGCAATTGGAAACCCCTTTGGTCTGGACAAAACATTCACAGTAGGAGTGGTAAGTGCAATAGGAAGGAGAGACGTTGATTTTATGGGCGGCTCCCACATTCAAACAGATGCTTCTATTAATCCTGGAAATTCCGGCGGTCCTCTTATAAATATATACGGTGAAGTAATAGGCATAAACAGAATGATATATTCAAAAAGCGGCGGATACATGGGAATAGGATTTGCAATACCCATGAACACTGCTAAATCCATTCTTGTTCAGCTTAAAAAATTCCAAAAGGTTAAAAGAGGTTACCTGGGAGTCAGCATTCTCCCTATTTCAGAGGAAGATGCTAAGCAGATTGGGCTTGAAAAAAATGAAGGCGCATTTATAGCTGAAGTTATTGATAAAAGTCCTGCAGCTTTGGCAGGAGTCCGTGTTGGAGATGTAATAGTACGCATAAACAACACAAATATCAGGGATATAAAGGATCTTTTATCAGTAGTAGGGGAAACCCAGGCTGGTGAAACAATAACAATTACAGTGTGGAGAAACAAACAGCTTACCACACTTAAAGCACGTATAACAGAAAGACCGGAGAATTAATTACCTGAACCTTTTTGAAGAAAAAAGGCTAAGATAAAGGTAATTGTTTACCGTTAATATGAAATAGATAGTTTTAAAAAAAATTTATTTACAAACAGGTTTTTTATGCATGAATACAGTCCTGAAAATAATCTAATGGTGTTGCTTCTTTTATTCACTCTCTCTGCTGGTTTATATTATTTCTGGTGGCTGGCAAGGGTCAGTAAAGTTTTCAACGATGATCCTGCTATAAATATACTCCTCTCAGTTTTTACCCTGGGAATATGGAGTTTATACATTAATCTTAAATATATGCAAAAATCCGAGATGTTGAATAAAAGGGAAATGAAATGGTTCATGTTTCTTTTTTTACCTATTTCACCCCTTATAGTACAGCATAACATCAACGAGAAATATTTCCCAGGTAGATAAAAACACAGGAGTTCATAATGATTGTCAGGTGTAAAAATTGTAATTCTGCATTTGCTGTTGATGATGATAAAGTTTCGGGAAAAAAATTCGCTTTCAGCTGTTTAAAATGTGGTACTGAAAACATCATAGATAACCGGATATCACAAACAACTGAAGACTCAACATTAAGCAGCCCTATTGACATGGAACCGGATTTTTCAGACGACACTTTTGCAAAAGAGCCCGTGCTGGATCACGATATTATATCCCCTGATGAAGAATCAATTATAGATGATTCTGATTCTATTACAGATGCAGAACCTGACACAATACCTGATGATATTGATTTATTTACAGATGACGAAATCCTGTCATTTCAGGATGAAGATGAAATAGAGACCGAAGATGAAATTGATAAAAGTGAAATAATTAGTGAAGATATAAATCAAGATGACCTTCTGGAAAAAGATGATGCTGAACCAAAGCTAAGCAGCCAGGAGGATATTGATCAACTTTTTGCCATTGCCACAGACCCGGAAGAGGAGATCAAAACAGAAGATGATGAACCTCTTGATTTAGACGCAATAAATCTGGAGTTTGAAGATACTGTTCCTGATGAACCTGCTACTCCTGAAAAAGACTTCACCTCTGAAGATGATATTGATATAGATTTAACAGATATTGATTTTGACATGGAGGATTCTAAAAATATTACAGATGATACAGATTCTGCAAATGGGATAGCACTGGACTTTGACGAAAATGATTTAACCCTTGATCTTGACAACCTTGACATTGACCTTGCCGAAGAAACCTTAATAGACGAAGATAGCAAAGATGAAAGTAATGAAATTTTAGAAGATTCAGAAGAGGAATTGACACTCAATCTTGATGAATTGGACATTGACTTAGACGAAACAGCCTCTTCGGATTTAGAGGATGTTGCCTTTGATGCAGATGAAGATTTAACACTTAATCTTGATGACCTGGACATTGAGCTTGAAGATATAGGTTACGCAGATGAAGAATCAAAAATTATCAGCAACGGCTTGCCAGATTCTGATGATGAAGATCTTACACTAAACCTCAATGAACTTGACATTGAGCTTGAAGATGAAGCTATAAAAGCAAGCCTTGAAAAAATAGACGGTCACATTCCAGATGATCCGGACACTGATGAAGATGAAAGCATAACAATAGATCTGGACACACTTGACATAGATGTTGAAGACTACGCTATTTCAGATGACATCTCGAACCTTGAAGCAGAAGAAAAGCTCACAATTGATGATGCTGGGGTCACCTTTGATGAACTTGTAAAAGATGATATAGGCCTTTCAATTGATGAGGCAGATCCGGACTTGGAGCTCCAGAATATTCTAAGTGATTCAAGTGAAGAAGAAACACCTGTAATTGATACCCTTAGTGAATTACCTGAAATAGACCTTGATGAATATGATGATTATCTTATCAAGGAAGATACTCCTGAACAAAAGGAAGCTCCTGTTGCAGATGATAATGAAATAAATTTCGATGATATTGAAATTATACCCATTGATGATGATTTTGACTTATATACACCTGAAAATGATTTCTCTGATGCTTCAATTCCAGCCAGGGGAACAACAGCTCTTTCAATAGATTTCTCTTTAAAATACTCAAAACTCGAAGCACTGTTCCGTCTAACAGGTCTTTATCTGATAAGCCTTATACCCCACTTTATAGTATTGCTGCTTTATATGGCTGTTTCCACAATTCTTGGACTTGTAAATCAGATAATTATACTTTTCACAGGACATTGTCTGGAGGATTTTGCGCAAATAATAGAAAATACTCTTAGGTATTTAATTACAATAAAAACCAATATCATTGGAATTGTTGAGGATCGTCCTGAATTTTCAGGAAAAGAAAACCTTAATCACCAGCTGCAAATAAACATTACCTATCCGCTTAAATACTCAAAAAACATTGCCATATTAAGGCTTTCAATAGTAGGGATATTGCTCTTTACCCTTCCCCATATTGCAATTTTAACTATACTTACTATTTCTGTTCCATTTGTATTTATTGCCGGGCTAATAATAGTCATAGCAACAGGCAGGTGGCCGGGAATATTTTTCAACTATCTGACTATATATTTCAGGTATCTTACAAAGCTTGCAGCATTTATTATAGGCTTGAATGATGAATATCCGCTCTTTAGGCTAAAATAATTCTATTAAGGCTTAAACAGTAAATTTTTAAAATATCAATATTCAATATGCCTTTGATGCATTATCAAAGGCATACTCTGCCTTACAAAGTTCACCTCATGCAGGTTCACATCTGCAGTTATAACACCTTCCCCTGTTTTGAGCTTTTTCACAACTCGTCCCCAGGGATCAACAATCATGGAATTACCTGAAGTTTCATTAATTGAGGAATGAACCCCTCCCTGATTTGCTGCTAAAACCCAGGATTGAGTTTCTATTGCGCGAGCTCTTACCAGAACTTCCCAGTGTGCATCCCCTGTTTTTTTAGTAAAGGCAGATGGTATGGAAATTACCTCTGCCCCCATTTTTCTAAGAATAGAAAAAAGTTCAGGGAATCTG
>JBBAGC010000170.1:0-5404 GCA_041655115.1 Spirochaetota bacterium
AAAGAGAATTTTGATTTAAAAAAATTTGATTATATTTATGCCTATGGAGACAGCAAAGGCGATAAAAAGATGTTAGCCTTAGCTAATGAGAGTTTTTATAAGACTTTTGTATAAAAAGTAACGTAAAAAAATGTTGTTTTTTATTGGACAGATTGATAACTAATATTATTTTATATATAAAAGTCAAGTGTTCTAATAAGTTGAAAACTTAAAATATAAAGAGGTAAATAAATGCAACTTGCAGCAGTATTAACTACAGCAGAAGAAGGTGGTTTCATTGCTTATAACCCGGAAACTCTCACTACCACTCAGGGCGAGACTATTGAAGAAGCTCTTTTTAATTTACAAGAGGCTGTTTCTCTGTATTTGGAAGAATTTCCTATAAAAGAGCCAAGTAGCCCGCCAATATTAACTACAATATAAACCTTTTGATAAGAATTCTCTATTTTGATAAAAATTGACATACAGGAAATTGATAGGATGCTCTGACCCCTTTTTTTTATGGAGACGCAGAGTTTATAGAGGGCTCTCTAAGCGGTTCTCTCATAGTTCTTAATTTTTAATTTGTCACTTTTTGTCTCGTCACAAAAAGTAACGTAAAAAAGACGCGCCTGGCCGGCGGGGCTAACGCTAGATCTCGTCTCGCCAGCTACGCTGGGCTCGACTCAAACAAGCTGGCTGACATGGTCGCCGAGTAGCGAAGCGTATCGAGGTGAGGTATCGCCTGTGGCGATGTTTTTGGAACTGCTTATATCAGGTAAATGCTGGGCTTGCAGTAACTTATAAAAAAACCTCATAAAAATAAAAACCTAAGCTCTGTGCCCTCTGAGTCTCTGTGGCGAAAAATTAAAGATTTCAATCCCTGAATCTTACCTGATAATGCGGACAGTAAATTAAGTTGAAAATAAAACAATGGTGGCATAAAATGGGGGAAGTCATCTGTTCTACAATAAATTTACTATGAATAAAACAAAAATAAATATTTGCCGCCCGGGCTTTAATGCTTCCTGCGCTTTATGCTGTGGAAGCCACAACTTTTCCATGCCCATGGAAAAACTTTCCATTGTACTTAAGCAGCGGAATTATCAGAATATTTCTCAAAGAAAAAAGTTGCAGCCGGGATTCCTGAAAGATGGAATGTACTGTGAATTTATTGCTGTAAATGAATCTAACAATCTGATAGGCTGCATGGCCTACAGTGACAGTACCATGTTTTCATCTGCCCATAGCCTGTTTTTTGAAAAGACCTGCAAAACTTTTTACTGCAAAGCTGCTGAAATTCTTTCTGAAAAAGAAATACTTTTTGCTGCTGAGCTTGCCAGGGACTGGTATTATTATCCCCTGCTGATAAATGAAGTTAATCATCTGCGTAAAACAATGAAGCTGTACCAGACCCCAAAGCAGGTTGAGGCTGATTGTTTTGATAAAATTAAGAAAGATTTACTTGGTCTAATGTATAAATAATCAGAATTATGGCCTGTATATTTTTTTTGCTTTATCTTTGTTCTTGACTTTTCTGCTATTTATCCTTTTAATAATATAAAGATATTTTGATTCTAAAAAAATATGAGCAGGATTAATTATGGCTGTAGATGAAAAGGATTTTAAAAAACAGTTTAGTCTCTTTTCCAGGTTTAAAATAAGATCTAAGCTTATCACTATTATATCAATAATAATTGTGTCCTCACTTGCAGGAATGATTTTTCTTGCAACTTTCTTTTTTAAAAGGGATAGTTCTGTAAGGGTTGTAGAAAGCAATTTAACCATATCCCAGGTTATAGCTTCCAAAACCGAAGCGGATTTCCAAAGCATAGTTGAAAAACTGAATATTATAGCAACAACAATGCTGCAGGAGTTTAAAACAGAAAAGCAAAAGACGCTTTTTACTGAGCTGTTTTTTACAAATGACCGCGATTTGCTTTATGTAGGCATAGCAAGGAAGGCAGGGGAAAGCGGGCTAAATGTGAGTAACACCCTTTTCAACAGGCAGTTTTTTCAGGATAATGAAATTGATCCAGGCATAATTAAAGGGATTAATCAGGAAAATTCAGGTAAATACTACCGTTCATTTAATGATGAGGCTGTGGTTTATAATGTTTCAGCTGATTTTGGTGCACCTGTTATTGCTATTGTTTTTCCGTTTCAGCGCTTTGCAGATGGCAGGGTGAATTCAATTGTTATTGGTTACATAGGCCTTGAAAAAATTCTGCCCTCCTTCAGGAAAACAGGCATTACAGATACTTTTATGATAAATGGCGAGGGTGATGTAATTGCCCATCCTGATTCAAATCTTATATTATCCCATGCAAATTTTATCACTCTTCCTATAACTGATATGATGAAAAAAAGCAGGATTGATAATGGGCATACTAAGTATAAAAATGAAGATGGTGAATATTATCTTGCCTCCTTTAAGAAAATAGGTTTTAGCGGTATTGGTATTATAAGTTCAGTACCTGAAGATCTTGCAATGCAGGAAGTTTATAATATTCAAAGAAGGAATTTATACATAACAATTATTGTTTTAAATCTTGCCATACTGATTGTTTATTTTTTCAGCAAATCTTTAACCAATCCCATAACCACTCTGGTAGATGCAACAAAGGAGATTGAGAAAGGGAATTTTGCTGTGGATATAAAACCAGTTACTGGTGATGAAATAGGTATTCTTACAGAGTCATTTGTTGAAATGGGCAAGGGTCTTGATGAAAGGGAGAAGATGAAAGAAGCCTTTGGGAAGTTTGTTAATAAGGAAATTGCAGAGCAGGTGCTAAAAGGTGAGATAAAGCTTGGTGGTGAAAGAAAAAAGGCTGCGGTTTTTTTCTCGGACATTCGTTCCTTTACTGCTATCTCTGAAAAGCTTGAACCGGAAGAGGTTGTTGAATTCTTAAATGATTATATGACAAGAATGGTCAAGTGTGTAAATGATACCCACGGTGTTGTGGATAAATATATTGGTGATGCAATTATGGCTATATGGGGCGCTCCTGTTTCAAGGGGTAATGACACGGAAAATTCAATCAATGGTGCTCTTATGATGAGAAGCGCCCTTCTTGAGTTTAACAAAGGCAGGGGCGGTGATAAGAAGCCTGTTATTAAAATAGGCAGCGGTATCAATACGGGGTTTTTGCTTGCAGGGCAGATAGGTTCAGAGGAGCGAATGGAGTACACTGTTATAGGTGATACAGTGAATCTGGCTTCCAGGATAGAGGCCCTTAATAAGCCTTTTGGGACTGATATTTTAATTTCTGCAGATTCATACAATGAGGTTAAGGATATTTTTCGTGTTGAGCCCATGCAGAAAATTATGGTAAAGGGCAAGTCCGAGCCCCAGGAGGTTTTTGCTGTGCTTGGAAGATTTGATGATCCATCTGCACCAAAAACCCTTGAAGAGATGAGAGAGCTTGTTGGCATTGAAATGAAAGGCAAGCCCCTTGAGGGAGCAGGTGAGGAGAGTGAAGTTAAGTATGAAATTATTGAATAATGATTTCTTTGTGCTTGGAATAAGCGCTGTTATAATAACTACATTTTCTGTGCTGCTTTATGCAGATTTTACAAGAAAAATTGAGGTGAGCGGAGCTGCCCAGATAGGCACTATTACTTTTAAGCGTCAGGTTGCTCAGCGGAAATATCAGGCTCAGGTTGTGTGGGAAGATGTCAGGCAGAGCTACCCTGTATATAACAATGATTCAATAAGAACATCAGATGAGTCCGAAGCTGTTATTCATTTACACGATGGAACAGATATAAGTGTTGATGAAAACAGTATGATAATGCTGTCAATGCTTGATGGTGGAATTAATATTAATTTTGCCCATGGAGCAATATCAGCTAACAGGCAGAGTGTTTCCGGGGATGCTGCAATTATCATCAAAGCTAATGATGCAACTGTTTCTATTGACAGAGGAAATATCCAGTTAGCCCAGCTTGAAAACAAAGAGCTGGATCTTACTGTTTCAGAAGGTTCAGCAAGTGTTAAAACAGATTTTTGGGAAAAAAAAGTCAATGTTAATGAAAAAGTAGTTATATCCTCTGATAAAAAAGAAGCCAGGATTGTTCCTTTTAAGATAGATCTTACCAGCCCTGATAATAACAGCTTTGTTGTTACTGATTCTGCATCTGCTCCTATAAAATTTGAATGGGTTTTTTCTGAAAACTCCATGGATGAAGTAAATCTCCAGATTGCCTATGACAGGGGATTTGGAAAAATCAAGCAGATAAAGCGCATAAGAGGATTAGTTGAAACAAGAGAAAAGTTAGATCCTGGTGTTTATTACTGGAGGCTTTCAGCTGTGAATAGAGCTTCCGGAAAAACTGAGTATAGTGAATCAAGAAAATTAAACATTATATATAGTGCTCCTGTTAAGCCTTTTTCTCCTACCCAGGGAGAGTCTGTAGCTTATTTTCTTTCCAATAGCAGTGTTGCTTTTAGCTGGAGTGAAAATGAAATGGCTAGCGGATATATTTTAGAGGTTTCTGACAAGAGTGATTTCTCCAATATTCTTCAAACAGTAGATACTCCTATGCAAAGAATTGCCCTTGAGAATATTGAGCCTGGTGTATATTTCTGGAGGGTAAAAAGTAAAATCAATGCAGGCGGAAAAGAGATAGTAATGCAGGGCAATCCCACCAGGTTTATAGTGGAAAATAAAGTGGCATCTGTGAGCAAAACTGAGGAATCTTTGGTAAAAGAGCCTGTTCCTGAAAAGCCGAAATCCTTTCTTGTTGTAAATTCTCCTGTAAAGGGGAGCAGAATTTATATTGATTCCAGACTCCAGGGGCGCGATTCCATAAAATACGAAGTAAAAAGTGGCAATGAGGTATTTGTTACAATAAGAGCTGCAGGATATAAGGATTATGCACAAAAAGTAACTGTTCCAGAAGGTGAAACTGTAAGCATTCGCCCCTCTCTTGATAGGAGTGAGCTTATGAAAAGGGTAAAGTGGATCTATAGTGCAGGTTCTCCCCTGGGAGCTGATCCTGTTTATTCTAATGGTAAAATAGTTGCTGCTTATGAAAACGGAGTAATTGCTGTTTTAAACAGCAGTGGAAACTTAATATTATCAGCCAAGCTTGCAAAGCGCTTTGAATCAAGGCCGGTTGTTAGTGGTGATAATGCCTATATTGTTGATGTTGAAGGGGTGCTTTTTTCCTTTAATATTACAACAGGAAAGGTTCTATGGAAAGTTATGACAAAGGGTCCTGTTCTTTTAAAATCCGAACCAGTTATAGTTGATGAGCGAATATACTTTGCAACAGGCCATGGCAGTGTTGAAGCATATAATTTCAAGGGTGAAAAGCTTTGGGAGAACAATCTTGATGAAGCTGTGTTCAGCTCTGTTCAGGTTTACGAAGATATTTTAATTGTAGCTACTGATGCCCTTAAGGTTTATGCATTAAGACT
>JBBAGC010000171.1:0-5400 GCA_041655115.1 Spirochaetota bacterium
ACTCTCATGGAAAAAATCAAAGCCTCTTGTAATTCCAGGAAAAGTTAATTATAAACCCACATATCTTATTGGGGAACGCCTTGCAGAGCCATACCTCCCGCCCCTGTTTGGAGTAACATGCCTTGGGCCAAGCCATGGGTTTGACCCGGAGGAAAATACATCAGGATTTATAATATGGCTTAATCATCAGGGAATAATGGTTGATCCTCCTGTAAACTCAACAGAGTGGCTTGAAGATTCAAATGTAAGCCCCAAATTTATAGACAGCATAATACTTACACATTGTCACGCAGATCACGATGCTGGAACTTTCCAGAAAATACTTGAAGGTGGCAGGGTTTCAGTATATACAACAAAAACAGTTATGATGAGTTTTTTAAGAAAATATTCTGCACTTAGCAATGTAAAAACAGACTATCTGGTAAAGCTTTTCAACTTTCACCCTGTTAAAATAGAAAGCCCTGTTTATATAAATGGAGGACGATTTGAAATGTTTTACACTCTCCATTCAATCCCAACAATAGGGTTTAAAATGGAGTTCCAGGATCAATCCTTTGTTTACTCCTCTGACCACAACAATGATCCCAAAATACATAAGGAACTTCATGATAAAGGCATCATAAGTGATGAAAGATACAAAGAGCTAAGAAACTTTCCATGGGATTCAAAGGTTATTTACCATGAATCCGGAATCCCGCCTCTTCACACACCAATTAAATATCTGCAATCATTGCCTGAAGAGATAAAAAAAAGAACTGTTGTATACCACATAGCAAAAAAAGATTTTCCGGAAAAATCCTGCCTAAGGCTTGCTCAATTTGGAATGGAGCATACCCTTTATTTTAAAACCAGACCCCCTGTTTTTGAAGAAGCTGCAAAAATACTCAGTGTATTCAAAAGGCTAGATTTTATGAATGACATGCCGGCTTATAAAGCACAGGAGCTTCTTGGCATAGTGGAAATAAAGGAATTCAAAAAAGGAGAAAAACTTATCAATAAAGGCTCCACTGGAGATGAATTTTATATAATCTATGCAGGAAACATTTCAGTGGACAGTGGTGGACTATCAAGAAACAAAATATACGGTCCCTATGATTACTTTGGAGAAGTTGCTTTAATTACTGAACAAAAAAGGGCTGCAGATGTTTATGCAGAAACTGATGTAATCCTCTTTACTATAAAAAAAGATAAATTTCTCAATTTTATTACAGGAACAGAATTTGAAAAAATATTGATGAAAGTAGCTGATATTCGCAGCAGTGAAACATGGAATCTGCTGTTAATGAATAATTTTTTTCGCTACTGCAATTCAACTCAAATCACATGGCTTGAATCAATGTTTGTTCCCTGTGAAATAAAAACTCCTGGCAAACTTATAAATGAAGGTAAAAAATTTGACAGAGTTTACATTATACGGGAAGGCACTGTTCTGGTTTCTGAAAATAAAAAACATATTGCAACGCTTGGGAAAGGGGACTTTGTTGGATCCCTTGACCGGCTATATAAGAACCTCCCGGAAAGATACACCTTTTCTATATCACAACCTGTATCTCTTTATGCTATGGACAAAAAAGAAATACGTGTATTTCTTGACAAAAATCCGGGACTTATAATGAAATTTTCCAACAACATACCGGAAAAGGATAATGATTAAAAAAATAGCAATAAATTTCAGGCCAGATGACGAAGGCGCAATCCCTATAATTAAAAACATCTGTCGCATAGCAGATCAGCATCAAATGAAGGTAATGCTTCCGGATTATATTATTTTGCAAAAAAACAATATGGAAGCCTGCATTGCAAACCAGGATGAATATAAAGACAACCCGGATCTGGTAATATCCATAGGTGGTGATGGAACCTTTTTAAGAAGTGCCAGAATGTTTCTTCACAGCAACAGCCTCATATTTGGGATTAACAGGGGAAGGCTTGGATTCATGACTGAATTTAATCCTGAAGAATATGAAATTCACCTTAATAAAATTTTTGAAGGAAAATATAAAGTTTCTGAAAAAAGCATAATGAAAGCAGTTTTAAATTCAAATGGGCATGATACTCCGTCCTACTTTATCAATGATGCTGTAATTTCAAAAGGGGCATTTTCAAAAGCTATTGTAACAGAACTGTTTGTTGATGATATTTTTTTTAACAGATTTTCAGGAGACGGGCTTATTATTTCAACAGCTACAGGATCAACAGCATACTCCCTTTCTGCAGGAGGGCCTATTATTTCACCAGATGCAAAAGGTATATGTATTATCAATCCTGTCTGCCCCCATTCCCTGGCAACAAGGCCTGTTGTAATACCCACCTCTTCTGTAATCAAGGCACGCATACTTTCAGATGTTGAAAATTTATTATTGACAATTGATGGTCAGGAAGCTATCAAATTCTCCTGTGGTGATGAAATCATTTTTAAAAGATCTGATAAAAAAATAAACCTTATTGTACATCCGGAAAAAGACTTCTACCTGATACTAAGAGAAAAATTAAACTGGGGAAAAGATTATTAGGCTCCAGAAAAAAAAGGAAAATCAATGCTTCTTGATCTCAAAATAAAAAACTTTGTAATAATAGACAGCCTTGAAATTAATTTCAGCAAAGGCCTTAATATACTGTCCGGTGAAACAGGCGCTGGCAAGTCTATTCTCATTGATGCACTTTCAGGCATAATGGGCGATAAAATAAGTACAGACATGATACGGACAGGATATGAAAGCGCTACCCTTGAAGCTGTATTTGACATAACAGATAATAAGGAAATAAAAAAAATACTTAATGAAGCTGGCATAGATTCTGAAGATGATCTCCTTATTATAAGGCGTGAATTTTTTACAAATGGCAAGGGCAGATGCTTTGCCAATTCCTCAAATATCCCTGTAACAAAGCTTAAAGAAATTGCTGAAAACCTCATAGATATTCATGGGCAAAACGAGCATCAGAATATTATCAAAGTATCAAAACATAGAGAGCTGCTTGACAGCTTTGGAAAACTGCAGAATGAAGTTGCAAAGGTAAAAGAGCTGCACGAAGCACTTAACTCTACACGAAATAAAATAAATTCATTTGAAATTGATGAAAGAGAAAAAGCGCGCCGTATTGAGTTTAATACATTTTCAATAAAAGAAATTGAAGCAGCAGCTCTCAAACCTGGAGAGGAAGAGGAACTTAAAACTGAATCAAATCTCCTGGCTAATTCAGAAAAACTTTTCATGGAAATAAATGAAGCATCATCAATGATGAATGGCGACTCTGGTGTGATTAGAAACCTGAAAAAGGCAGAAACAAGCCTATCCAGAATATCTGACCTGGACACAAATATAACCTCAATTCTTGACTCTATACGAGAGTCTCTTTACTCATTAGAAGACGTTTCTGCAAATCTAAGAGATTACAAGGAAAACGTGAATTTTTCACCTGAAAGAATAAACCAGATTGAAGGGCGGCTTAGCCTTATACAAACGCTTAAAAAAAAGTATGGAAACTCTGTTGAAGAAATTTTAGCATATGGAGAAAAAGCCAGGCTTGAACTTGAAGCAATAGGCTCAAGCGAAGAAGAGCTGGAAAACCTTAAAGCTGAAGAGATTAAAATAGTAAAAGAAGTAAAAGAGGTTGCTTTACTGCTTTCAGAAAAAAGAAAAATCACTGGTGAAAAGCTGGAAAAACTGGTAATTAAAGAACTCTCTGACCTGGGAATGGCTGGCACAATTTTTAAAATATCACTAACAAAAGAGGTCAGTTCACAGGGAGATGTTGAATCAGAAAATAAAAAATATATGCTTTATCCCCATGGGCTGGACAAGATAGAATTTCTCCTTTCAGCCAATGAGGGAGAGGACCTAAGGCAACTTCGCAAAGTAGCATCAGGCGGGGAGATGTCCAGAATAATGTTAGCATTAAAGAATGTAATACAATCAGCAGATATTGTGGACACTCTTATATTCGATGAGGTTGATGCTGGTATAAGTGGAAAAATAGCTGAGATTGTTGGGAAAAAACTACGCAATCTTTCCATAGACAGACAGGTACTGCTTATTACACACCTCCCCCAAATAGCTGCAATGTCAGAAAAACACTTCCTTGTTCAAAAAGAAAAAATCGATGACAGAGTTACAACCATTGTAAAAAATCTTTCTGAAAAAGAAAAAATAAAAGAAGTTGCACGCATGCTTGCAGGTGAAGAAATTACAGAGCTTTCAATAAAGCATGCTGAGGAACTCATTAACAGGGCCACAACAGAGCAGTGAAAAAAGAACCATTTAATATAACAGATGCCTTTACTCTTATAATCAAAGAGATGATTACCAGCACTGAGGAGTTTAAGTTATTTGATATTAACAAAATTCTCCTCTGCTGCGGAACTAACAAAAGTACCTCAAAGGGCGGAATTTACGGCAAACTTGTGCCCCTTAAATTTGAAAATGGAAATGATATAATAAAACACAAAGGACATTATTATACAATACCCAAGTTAAAAATAAATAATATTGAAATAATATATATAATTTATTTATATATTCCAAAATTTATGGATCTGCCTGCAAAGAAAAAAATAGATGTAATGTTTCATGAGCTCTACCATATAAATCCTGCATTTAATGGAGATATTAGAAGAATGGGTAAATTTAAAAAAGCCCACGGCCATTCAAGAAAAAGCTTTGATGAAAAATACCAGGACTATGCTAAAGCCTTTTACGAACAAATAAAGGAAACGCCTTTTTTAGATTTTCTTGAACTGAATACTGATGCGCTGATAAAAAAATTTAACAAAATAAGCTACAGAAGAATGAAAGTACCTAAGCCTGTGCGTATTGACAAAAACTAAAAGCTGTAATCCCCTCTGATTGAACCTGAATAATCTTCAACAGTATATCTTTCTATACGGCCATGAAAATAAAAATTATAAGGATTGCTTGTAAGATAATCAACATAGAGCCTTACCATAGCCATGTCCTCTGCTTCAATTATAATCCTGACAGAACCATCACGCATATTAGAAACTGCTCCTGAAAGGCCAAGTTTTCTGGCATAGGAAATAGCATAACCCCTGCATCCAACACCCTGAACTCTGCCAAACAAAGTAATTTTTTTTACCATAACCCCTTTATCCATAAATATTTAAGAATAAAATTAAATATCATATCAGCTGTAACAAAATAAAATAATAGATTTTACATAATAAGGGAATTACTGCTTGAAGAAAGGCTAATAGTAATCAAAAATTTTTAAATATAACTAAACAATATCATCCAGCTCATCCAGGATAGACACCCCCTCCCCTTTTGTGGATTGTTCAGAATCAGCCTCTCCTGTTATAGCTAATAGTTTATTAGTATCAAAATTATCAATCTTCCCTGAAAGGTCACCTTCAGGACCAAGCCTCCAGGCAAGGGCAAAACA
>JBBAGC010000172.1:0-5383 GCA_041655115.1 Spirochaetota bacterium
TTGGCGAAATTGGAATAGATAAAAAAATTACAGGCCCGGACTTTGAACTACAGCTTGCTGTTTTTGAGGAGCAGATGAGATTCGCTGTTCACAAAAATATGCCTGTAGTAATACACTGCCGCGGTGCCTTTAATGAGCTTTCTATATCCTTAAAAAAAACCGGCATTCCCCTGGCAGGAGGGATTATTCACTCCTTTTCAGGAAGTGTGCAAATAGCTGAAGAGATGATGGAAATGGGTCTGTCCTTTTCAATGGGTGGCATACTGACATACAGAAACAGCAAAAAAAGAGCTGATGTTTTAAAAAAAATTTACCCCTATAATTTTCTGCTTGAAACAGACAGCCCTGATATTTCACCTGTAGGAACTGAAAAACCAAATGTTCCCTCAAATATTATTTTTAACCTTGAAGCAGCAGCAGAAATACTGAATGTAAAAAAAGAGGAAGTTGCAGAAAAAACAACCATAAATGCAGCAAAAATATTCGGGCTAAACATATAATGGATCAATCAAGAACAGAAATCATTACAGGAATGGAAGGTGTAAAAAAATTAAGCAGTGCAACAGTTGCTGTGTTTGGACTTGGCGGCGTTGGCGGATATTCAGCAGAGGCCCTGGCAAGGGCTGGTGTGGGCAGATTAATACTCCTTGATTATGATACAGTGGCGCCATCTGACATAAACAGACAAATCCTTTCGCTTGTATCAACCATTGGTAAATACAAAACCGATGTTGCTGAAGAGAGAATTAAAGACATCAATAGCCGGGCTGAAATAATAAAAATTACAAAAAGGCTGCTTCCTGAAAACATCAGTGAAATTATACCATGGAACTATAACAACTGTTATGCCATTGATGCCATTGACGAGCTGGACTCCAAGGTTTCACTTATATGCGAGCTACAAAAAAGGGCAATTCCCTTTGTTTCATCAATGGGCGCTGGCAGCAGGCTTTCCCCAACAGGTGTTGCAGTATGCGATATAAGCAAAACAGAGTATTGTCCACTTGCCCGCACCCTTAGAAAAAAACTTAAAAGCGCAGGCATAACAAGCGGTGTAAGGTGTGTTTATTCAAAAGAAAACCTCAATACCCAGACTACAGTTGAAGATGATAAAGGGCTGCATAAAAAAATACAGGGAAGCATTTCCTATATGCCCGGGATTTTTGGACTCACAGCTGCTGGTGTTATTATAAACGATATTTTAAAAGCCTGCTGATTTTTGCAGGAAAAAAATAAACAGAGATTTAAACAAAATGAAAAAAGATAATATTTTTTTAAACTTTCCTGAACACAAACCATTTGAATTCAATGATACTGTTGCCAGTGTCTTTGATGATATGATCCAGAGATCCGTTCCTTTTTACAGTGAAATAATAAAAAATCAGGCTTTGCTTAGCTCCAGGTTTTATAAGGACAATACAGCAATCTATGATCTGGGTTGCTCCACCGGCAACTATGCATCAGCCCTTATTTCAACAATGAAAGATCGGAATTTTAAACTTACAGCAATTGACAACTCCAGCCCAATGATAGATCTTTTTATTAAAAGAACTGATGCCTTTGGCTCAGCAGGAAGAATAGAAGCCCTTGTTGCTGACATAAGAGACATCGTATTTGAAAAATCCTCTGTGATTGTAGCAAATCTTACCCTTCAATTTATACCGCCCAAGGACAGAGACAATATTATAAACAGAATATATGAATCACTTATTCCAGGGGGAATATTTCTTTTAACTGAAAAAACAGTAAATGAAAGCAATGAACTTGCTGAACTCCAGCAGGAGGTCTACTATGGCTTTAAAGAGGAAAACGGCTATTCAACAATTGAAATTTCACGCAAGCGCGAAGCTCTTGAAAATGTGTTAATACCGGAAACTGTAAAATGCCATGAAAAAAGGCTTAACAATGCGGGCTTTAAAAAAATTGAGCTATGGTTCAAGTGGTATCATTTTGCTGCTTTTTTATGCGTGAAATAATATGCATAAATTTATTGAAAATGCAGCAAGCTTCCAGTTTAAAGAACAGGAGATAAACTACTACAGGGATCTTCTGGTAAAAAAAGAAAATGAGCTTACAAAAAAAGATGCAAAAGGAAAAAAGCTGAACAAAGTTGTTTCGCAATTATCCAGGTTCAGCACAAAGTTTACTGACTTTTATGGAGACACTGTAAAAATTGGAGAGCCTGATGAAATTCCCTTAAAAGATCAGGAAAAGCTGAAAGCAGGACTTATGGAGCTTTGTCCCTGGAGAAAGGGACCATTTGAAATTTTTGGAATAAATATTGATGCTGAATGGCAGTCCAACCTCAAATGGGACAGAATTAAAAATTTTATTTCTCCTTTGTACAGAAGGCACATACTTGACATAGGTTCAAGCAATGGCTATTACATGTTTCGCATGCTTGAGCAAAACCCTGCATTTTTATTAGGCATAGAACCCTACTCTGTTTTTTATTACCAGTTTAAAGTTTTAAACTCCATGGCAAACCAGGGAAAAATTTACACACTCCCCATTAGGTTTGAGGAGATGTATATTCCGGGGAAAAAATTTAACACAGTATTCTGCATGGGTGTTCTTTATCACAGAATATCCCCTGTTGAATTTTTAAAAAGCATAAGGCTTATCATGGCAGCAGATGGGGAGCTTGTGCTTGAAACAATGATTCTTGAAGGAAATGAACATATCTGCCTTTATCCTGCAGGAAGATACGCAAAGATGCAGAATGTTTATTTTTTACCAACAATTCCGGTTCTTCAATCCTGGCTTAAAAAAGCCGGATTTAGCAAAAGCATCTGCCTGAATATAACAAAAACAACAGAACAGGAACAAAGAAAAACTGTATGGATACAAACAGAATCCTTAAACGATTTCCTTGACCCTTTTAATAAGGATAAAACAATTGAAGGATACCAGGCTCCTGTTCGTGCAGTTATAATTGCCAGAGTATAAAGCCTGGTAAAAATTAAATTCCAAGTACAAGCCTGGCTACAGAAAAATATATCACTACTCCACCCATATCAACACATGTTGCAAGCAGAGGACTTGATACAACAGCAGGGTCAACCTTGAGCTTTGTGGCAATCATTGGAATTACTGCCCCAAAAATTGTAGCCCACAAAACCTGCAAAGCCAAAGAAAGGGAAATAACAAATGCTATGCTCATTAAGGTAAATTGTTCAGGTATTGAAGATGAATCTGTAAGGAGAATAACCCTTGAAAATACTATAGTGCCCAGACAAAAAGAAAGAAAAAGGCTTACAAAAAATTCTTTTTTTATCACCTTAAAAATATCTTTAAATACAAGCTCATTTAATGTTAAAGCACGCAAAACAACAGTAGCTGACTGGGAACCTGTGTTACCCCCTGCAGCATTAAGAAGGGGCATGTAAAAAGTCAATACAATCAAAGCTTCTATGGCACTGCTGAAAAACTCGATTATAAAGGCTGTTAAAATACCAACCAGCCCAAGTACAATAACCCAAAAAGCCCTTTTCCTGAAATGAGTAATAAAGGAAATATCAAGATAGGCTTTGTTTTCAACACCGCCACTAATAGCCATGAGCTTTTCAAGGTCTTCGGTCTGCTCCTCTTTAAGAATATCCATGGCATCGTCATAGGTAACAATACCTGCAAGCTTTTCATCTTCATCAACAATAGGAAGGGCAAGCAGATCATACTCCTCAATTATCCTTGCCACAACTTCTCTGTCATTTGAAGTATAGGCAAACTTCACATCCCTTTTCATTATATCCCCGATTTTCTTTTTTGGCCGGGATATAATCAGCTTCCTCAGGGAAACAAATCCTATAAGCTTCCCTTCATCATTTACTACATAGATATAATAAATTGTCTCCTTTGAAGGAGCTTCCCTCCTTATCTTTGCTATGGCTTTTTCAACAACATCATTCTCATAAAGAGTGGCATAGTCAGTTGTCATTATTGCGCCAGCTGTATGTTCTTTGTATGATGTAAGCTTTATAACATCCGCTCTTTCAGAAAGAGGAAGCAAAACCAGAAGTCTGTCCACCATGTCCTTTTCCAGATTAAGAAAGAGGTCAGCCCTGTCATCATGGTTCATTCCCATGAGAAGCTCTGTGATGTTTTTTTTCCTGGTTCCGGAAACCATTTCAACCTGAACATCCATATCAAGATAGCTGAAAATTTCGATACGTAAATCTTTATCTACAAGGTTTATTATTCTCCATATTTCATCAGGATCAAGAAGGGCAATGTATTCAGCAGTTTCCTTGGGATGGCCATCTTCAAGAAATGATTTTAAAATACCTACTTTTTTTTTATGAAGAAGATCCCGGAGTTCAGGTACAAGAATAGGATTTTTCAAGGTTTCCTCCAGAAAAAGAAATAATAGCAATGACCCATAATAAAAAAAGGTATTTTATTTTACAATAAAATACCTTTTTTCTTAACATTTATTTCTTTTTATAATCAATAAAGAGTAGATTTCTTCAGAAAATCAAGCATGATATCATCTGAATCGCCAAAACCTTTTTGTGATGCTTCACTGATAAATACAATTGAATTTAATAGTATGCTCAAATTAGGTACAATAAACTGCATCTTTATTTCATTTCTAAGAGGCTGGGCAAGGGTATTTTTTATATCTCCAAGCTTTTTCTCTTCAACCAGCTTTTTTTTATTCACCTCATGAGTAAATGTAATATCATCAGTATCCTCTGTCATTGGGGATGGGTCAACTACTGTAACAATTTCCTCTTCAAGACTGTTGTAATTTTTTGTTAAAACTATTGTTTCAACTTTACTTACATTATTTCCATCAGTATGAATCCTCAGGGTTTTTTCTTCAACACCAATATAATCTCTCCCAAACTGGCTACTCCTTATATAGGTATGCTTTATTATCTCAAGATACTGGGGCTTTTCCCTGTCAGGTCCCACACGAAACTGTGTCTGATATGGTAGTACTTTTATATTCTCATTTGTGAGAATACCTGTTTCAGAAATTTTTTTCTGTATGCTGCTGTTAAGCTCAAGTATCTGCCTGTCATAAACCTTGCCCTGGTTATCAAGCTGCTCAGAAACGAGCCTGTTTTCCTGAGCTGTGATGAAAATCTGCCCTGCAAAAAAAATCATTAATATAAATACTATTATTCGCTTCATTTGTCCTCCGGTTTTCATTATAATATTGACACAATCATCAAACTATTTTAGCATTTCGTAAATAAAAAAATAATTTGTCAGTGATTATAATATATTATACTAATTATCGTCATTAAGCATTACAATAATTAAGGCAAAGATGCAAAACAATCAATAAAAAAATAATTATCTCAATAAGAACATATAATATTTAACAATAAGCCCTGTGTTTTAAATGTTAAATTTAACATTTAAAACAAACAGC
>JBBAGC010000173.1:0-5378 GCA_041655115.1 Spirochaetota bacterium
AATAAACACTCAAAAGAACAACAGAGAGAATGGTTACAGCAATTAGAACTTCTATTAAGGCAAAACCTTTTTTTTCTTTATTCATGAAAAGCCCTTAAATATCATCCTGCATTACAGGTAATTTGCCGGTTATGTCTTTTCTGAAATAAATCTGGTTTTCATCTGACACAATCTTTAAAGAAAAGCCCTCACTTGTTCCATCTGAATAAAAGGGTATAATTACATTTCCTCTTTCAATGATTTTCCCGCCTTCAAGTATTACACTGTCAAAAATAAAAGAGCTGCTAAAACTTCTTGGAGAGAGTACTTTTGTCGGATTAGGTATAAACTCTTCATCTGA
Source organism: Spirochaetota bacterium (assembly GCA_041655115.1). Classification (GTDB taxonomy): domain Bacteria; phylum Spirochaetota; class UBA4802; order UBA4802; family UBA5550; genus JBBAGC01. The sequence goes on from JBBAGC010000173.1 coordinate 341, forward strand.
AAGGTTGTGCACACTCAAGGCATTTCTTTCCCTGAATAGGTCTTCATCAGGAAATATGCTTTCATCGCCAGGCAGATTAAGATGAATAAAAAGATAGTTTGTTCTGCCTAAAACAAAGGCATCATCAGATACTGCTGTAAGATATGCCAGAAGCAGAGAAGAATCCTGCCTCTGGGAATTTAAAAATCCTGAAATACGGGGAAGGGCAACAAGGGCCATAACAGCAAGTATTGCAATTACAACAAGCAGCTCTACAAGGGTAAACCCTTTATTGCTGTTAAGGGGATTCAATATCAATCCCAGTTAAATATATCAGCATTTGCACCTTCGCCACCTTCTATGCCATCTGCTCCAAGGCTCCATATTTCCGGGCTGTCGCTGTATTCTCCAGGATACCTGTATTGATATGGGTTTTTCCATGGATCTAAAAGTGCATCGCTTTTTTTCTGAATAAAGCCATCATCTACAAGAGCCTGGAGACCCTCTTCTGAAGAGGGATAGTGGTTGTTTTTCATATAATAGGCTTCAAGAGCAAACTCGTATGTTTTAAAATCGGTTTTTACTGCTGTTGCTCTTGTGTTATCAAGAACTCCGGAAAATCTTGTTACTGCAAAGCCTGCCATTATAGCAATTATTGCAACTACAATCATCAGTTCAAGAAGTGTAAAACCGCGATTGTCCTGTAAAATCCTTATAAGCTTTATTAAACGGGTTTTAATATTCATTTTGACCTCTTTAATTATATCTAATATAGTATTTAAATCAATTTACAAGCAGATTCATTTCCATAATAGGCATCATCACAGAAAGTACAATTACACCAATTAAAAATCCCATAACAATTATTATAACTGGTTCAATCATGCCAGTAATACTTGTAACAGTCATGTCTATTTCATTTTCATAAACCTTGCCTATGTTCAGGAGCATTTCATCAACCTTGTCACTTGCCTCACCAGCTGCTATCATTCCAGTTACAAGCCTTGGCAAAAAATCGTGCTTTTTCAAAGCCTGAGAGATTGAAACTCCCTCCTGAATATTTTTTGCAGCCTCTTCAATTTTCTTTTCAACAATTACATTATCAACAATTTTTTTCACTATTTCAAATGATTTTAAAAGATCAACCCTGTTTGAAACAAGCACTCCCAGGTTAAGTGTGAACCTGTAAACAAGAACCTTGTTGTAAAGCCTGCTTGCAATGGGAATTTTCATTTTTAACTCATCAATTTTTTTTCTCCCCTTATCTGTAGCAGCATATTTTGAATATATATAAATAAAAAATATAACAAACAAGGGAATAAAACCCCAAAACGAGGTTAAAAAATCACTCATTGCTACAACAATTTTAGTAGGCAAGGGAAGTTCTCTTTGCTGATCCACAAATATACCTGTAATGGTTGGTATAATATTAACCATAAGAAAAACAACAATAATAGACGAAAAAGCTAACATAAATGAAGGATACCATAGAGCTGCCCTTATTCTGTTTTTCAGGAAAACCTTTTTTTCCTCCATTTCGGACATTCTTTCAATTACCTCATCAAGTGAGCCCAAATTCTCTCCAACGCGGATCATGCTAATATACATTTCAGAAAAAATATCTCTATGCCTGGCAATTGCATTGGAAAAGGATGTTCCCTCTTCAATTTTTTCCCTTATATCAATTATGATGTTTTTAAAAGCCTTGTTGTCAATCTGCTCAATAATATCATTAAGAGCTGTTACAAGGGGCATGCCTGCGCGAATAAGGGTTGAGAGCTGTCTGGAAAAAAGACCTACCTGTTTTTTTGCAGAAGATTTATTAATAAAATCGTATAAATAATCACGAACTTTCCTTATGCTAAAAGAGGATGTTTTTTTACCTGCCAAATCTGCTGCTTTAATGGATATGACAAAATTGCCGTCATTTCGGATCTTCTGAATAGCAGCAGCCTCTCCAGGTGCATCAACTGTATCTGTAATTTCCTCACCAGATTTTGTCAGTGCCTTGTAATGAAATAGCATAAGATAACCCTTTAGCTTACCCGCATTACTTCTTCAAGAGTGGTTATTCCATCAATCACCTTGCTTATACCATCTTCAAGAAGAAGAACCATACCCTCTTTTATGCCCTGTGCCTTTATTTTCCCAGCATCCTCCCTTGTCATAATAAGCCGCTTTATTTCATCAGGAAGAGGAAGAAGTTCAAATATTCCTATTCTTCCGGAATAGCCTGTGTTAAGGCATTTATCACAGCCTTTTCCTTTATAGAGCACCCCTTTTTTAAGACTGCTTTTCATTATCCCAGCACGAAGAAGCTCTTTTGAATCCGGCTTATATGGTTCCATACAGGCTGGACAGATCTTTCTCACAAGCCTTTGTGCAAGAAAGGCATTAACAGATGATGTAATAAGAAAGGGCTCTATACCCATGTCCATAAGCCTTGTAACACCTGAGGCAGCATCATTTGTATGAATAGTGGAAAAAACCCTATGACCTGTTAATGCTGATTGAACTGCAATTTGAGCAGTTTCAGTATCACGGATTTCTCCAACCATTATAATATCAGGATCCTGTCTTAAAATAGATCTTAGACCAGATGCAAATGTAAGGCCTATTTTAGGTCTTATCTGCATCTGCCCTATGCCGTATATCTGATATTCAATAGGGTCTTCTACTGTAAGGATATTAACCTCTTTACTGTTAAGCCTTGTAAGCATGCTGTATAGAGTTGTACTTTTACCACTTCCTGTTGGGCCTGTAACCAGAATAATTCCGTGAGTAATATTTATAAGTTCATCGTACTTTTTCAGCATAGCTTTTGAAAAGCCAAGGGAATCAAGGCTAAAGTCAATATCAGATTTATTAAGAAGCCTTAAAACAAGGCGTTCTCCATAATGAGTAGGGATAGCTGAAACCCTTATATCAATCTCCTTTCCTCCTATTTTTATCTGAATCCTTCCATCCTGGGGGAGCCTGTTTTCAGCTATATTGAGGTTTGCCATTATTTTAACTCTGGAAATAACAGCTTCCTGGTATTTTTTTGGAGGAGTGTACATTTTGTAAAGAATACCGTCTATTCTGAATCGAACAACAATATCTTTTTCAAATATCTCAAAATGAATATCACTGGCCCTTTCTGAAACAGCCTGCCTTATAATAGTATTAACAAGCCTTATTATGGGTGCTTCATTTGCCATATCCAGCAGATCAGTAATTTCTGATGCTGTAGTTGACAAAATTTCAAAATCTGATTCTTCAAGATCCTCTATAATATCTTCTGTAGAAGCAGTTTCTGCTGATTCAAAATGGCTATTCAAAAGCCTGGAAATTTCATGCCCGGTTGATAATACCCTTTCAATTTTATAGGAAGGGAAAAGCCTTCTTAAATCATCAAGAGGCTGAATATTAAAAACATCATCCAGTGCAACTTTTATTTTGTCATCTTTAACATGAAAAGGCACAAGCCTGTTGCTTTTAAGAAAATGTGGCGGAAGGCTTAAAAGAATTTTATTTTCATCATGAAAATCAAGAAGAGGCATAAACTTTAATCCGTTTTGCAATGCCAGGGCTTCAAGAACATCCTTTTCTTCTGCATAATTTTTTTTTATAATCATCTGCCCTATTTTTAAACCCGAACCCTTTTGCACAAGAAGACATTCCTGCAATTTTTCAGGAGTTAAAACGCCCTTATCAACAAGAATTTTACCTATTAATATCCTTTTATCAGCCATTGCTTATTTCTTGTAACTGTCCTGAATCTTTTTCATTTCAGCCTGTTTTTCTTCTGTTATGGTCTTTATCTTTTCAGATTCTGTTACTACCCTGGGAGTTATAAAAATTAAAAGATTTGTCTTGCTGTTTTCACTAGACTTGCTTTTAAAGAACCATCCCAAAAGAGGAATATCTCCTAAAATGGGAACCTTTGTTTCTGTTTCAATCTTTTGATTTCTCATAAGACCACCCACAACAATAGTTGCCCCATCAGCAACAGCTACCTTGGTTTTCATATCCCTTTTCCCTAAATCAGGAGGGACGATTGTACCTGTTGAAAGATATTTTGTTTCTCCCAAAATAGAATTTACTTCTGTAAAAAGTTCCAGGGCAATCATATTGCCCCTATTAATATGAGGTGTAATTTTAAGCTTAAGACCCACTGATTTATACTCAAAGGTATAGTAAACAGTGTTATCCTCGGTTATTCTGCTATTTGTGGGAACTGCAATTTCCTCAGCTACATTTATTTCAGCCTCATGATTATCCAGGGTTAAAATATGAGGTGTTGACAGTATATTTATATTTTTATCTGTAGCGCTTGCATTAAGCAAGGCAAAATTTAAAATTGATGTATCACTTACATAGCCAATATTCATTGCTCCAGGGGTAAGAGGCACTGACAGGGTTTTTCCTGACAAGCCGGATGGAGTGCTGTAACTTGGAACTGAACCCATAACCGAGCTGCCACCAAATTGATGAATACCTGATTCACCAGCAAGGCTCCAGTCAATACCCAGACCCCAGGAGGATTCAGCGCTTACCTCAACAATTGTTGCTTCAATAAGAACCTGGGGTCTCACAGAATCAAGCTGCTTTACAATAGCATATATTTCCTTAAACTCATCAGGTGAGGCATTGATTAAAAGAGAGTTTGTTTCTTTGTTTGCAATAATAGAAAGTTTAACATTGCTCTGCTGCGGCTCAGCCACGGGTCTTTTTTCTGCAGAAGGAGGAGCCTGTCCTCTTTGTGTTTGTGGGCTGATTTTTGCATTCTCGGAAAAAGGTATTCTGGAAAGAACATCTGCAAGCTTTACTGCATCAGCGTTTTCAAGATGAACTACATGAATATTCCCTTCCTGGGACAGCTTGTCATAATCCGGATCTTTTATGCTTGCTGCTTTTTTATCAAGTGTAGTGGCAATTTTGATAAGGCCATTTATTTCACCTGAATTACCGCTGAATATTAAAGTGTTCAAAGGCGCAAAAAGAACAATATCTGTTTCAGGAGATTTAAGCGTTCTTAAAACATTTAGAATATCAGAAGCCCCGATATTTGAAATAT
>JBBAGC010000174.1:0-5323 GCA_041655115.1 Spirochaetota bacterium
GATGAAATTGAAGAAAAATTCAGGCAAAGAGGATCTAAACTAATTGTAGGAGCTTTAAAAGTCGGCAAAATAATGCAAAGGGTTTACAATGCTGAATTTAATAAAACAGGAAAGCCCACACCAAAAACAAAATATGGCTATGATTATGTTAACTCCGGAACTTTAATTACCACAGCAGGATATGCTGTTGAACTATTTGACAGATTCGTTTCTGAATTTGGCATGACTCCCACAACAATGGATCAGGAAATATTTACAGCACTGCATGTTAATGGAACTGGCGAGGTTGACCTGGACTGGAAATGTGAAATATTTCACAACCTGCTATTTAAAAGACCATTAACCCGAAAACCTGACATGAAAGATCTTGAATTTGATAAAAATCGTTTTTATAACACTTCCACTGGCACATATCCATGTATTATCCATGCATCAGGAAACGCATCCATGGATAATTTGGCTATTCTGCTCGGTTATGATCCTGAAAAGGTAAAACCAGTAAAAAATAATATTAATTTTTTCAAAAAAGCCCTATTCCATATAGAACAGCTAAAAAAAGAAATTACAGCATTTCTTTTAATTTTAATAATACTTGCAGCAGGTGTATACTTTTTTCTTGGCTATATAATGCAGCTCTAATTATTGAATACTGGAGAGTTCATCAGAGGGTAAACTATTTTTTTTATTCCTGGCCACTCTCCTAAGCCCCAGAATAGTCTTGTATGGAATATCCTTGCTGGCCATATTTGCCAGCCATAGAGGAATAATCCCGCCAGGATTTGCCTTAACTATAAATACAACATGTGTGGAGCTGCCTGCAGGAGTAAGAGTCCAGCTTCCACTCATATCTGTAATTCGCACTCTACCCTTAAACTCCGGAACAAGGTCAGGTCTGTCAAGAGCAGAGTATTCATGCACTATACAATCTGCATTTTTTGTAATTCTGGTTTCTATTATTACATCACGGTTATTTACAACAGATACTTCTGTCTCATTGTAGGAAACAATGTAGGTATTGTTATCGTTTATCAGGTCATAGGATATGATGCTATCAGGCATCCAGTTAACACGACCATTGCTATCACTAAGTATGCTGTTTATTATTTCTATTGGAGCTTCAATCTCAGCCTCTGCTTTAAAGGCTCTTAAGGGAGAATCAGGAACAGGTTTTGTATATACAGATATTCCTTTTTTTGAAAATTCCAGGTTCCAGTTATCCGAGGTCATGCCAAGCAAAAAAACAGCTGCTAAAATTATAAATAATTCCTTTTTCATCTTAATATTGAAAATAAAATTTTATTATTAGAGATGTACAGAAACACCAGCCCTCATTGTTACTCCTGATATTATCGCATCATACATACCTGAATAATTATAGCCATTTACAGTCTGGCCTGACCATGAATCCATAAAAAGATTAAACATGAATTTATAACCACAGGATACAAAATATGAAACACGGCTATTGTAATTTATTAAAACATCAACAGTTCCATTTACATAGTCTGATGTAGTTGAAGCAGTTTTTTTTAACTTACCATCTACCGGATATTCAAGTATTGGATATTCAAGCCCTGGAGTTATAAGAGGTGGTCCTTCAACAATATACCCGGCATGAACATAGTCATACTCCACATAGGTATGCCCAACAAAAAGACTTGGACGCATATAAACCTTACGAAAAGACTTGAAAATATATCCATACCCCAACTGATAGGATCTGCTTTTGGTAAAATTTATACTCGATTTTGAAAGCAATGTCTGAGTTGGATCTTTGGGATTCTCAAAAGTCATTTCACTATACTGATATGGATCAGTCTGACCAAAAAGAAAAGATGTTAAAAACTGATAACTGTGTCTCTTGTTTTGATCATAGTTCACACCAAGAACAAATCCTATGTCTCCGGTTTTGTCCTTAAAATGGGTGGTAGTGTAATGCTTAAAATACTCAGCACCCAGGATAAGTTTTAAAGAAGGAGGCAGGAACTCATATGAATCTGACTTAATCAACACTCCAGATGCAGCCTTATCCAGGGGCTTTCGTTCAAAGCTTTCGGTTTTTTCAGCTATAATGGATTTCTTTTTTACATCAACAACCTTTACTGTTACCAGCTCCAGGCTTTTATCCTTATTAGACTCAAGTTTACCCACTATTAAATAATCAGCATCAATAACTTCACCAAGCAAAGCTTCTTTTTTTGATTCATAAAGACTGTTTTTAAGATCAAGGTTACGCTGCATACGCGCTATTTTTTTAGGAGCTATAAGCTCATATTTTTCTGCAGCCTTAAGCCTGCTTGCCAGCATTTCAACAAAGGCAAAATTAATATTTTTCTGCACCCTGTCATTATTTAAATGATCAAAGGCAGGAATTGCAACAGAAAGATTTTCTCTATTTTGAGGAATTGTGACCAAAATAGAGTCCACAAAAGCGCTCATCTCATCATTTAAAAGCTGAGTTTCACTTTTATCATTATCCGGTTTTAATACAGCCTGCTTTTGGTTAGCTGTACTTTTTTTATTCACAAAAGAGGAGTCACTTGCCAATAGGACTCCTGAAAGAATAAAAACAAAAAGCAATATGTATATAATTTTTCGCATAATCTTTCCCATTTAAGCTGATTATATTTTTTAATAAGGAGACTGAATCAAATCTTCAGAAAAATAAACCACCATCTCTGCGCTTCCATAATTCTCAATCATCCACTCTGGACTATAAAGCTGTACCTTAAAATAGCTATTAGAGCCTGCACTTGGATTACCTTTGCTAACATGAACAAAATAATCAAGATAACCAGGATAGGAGCCACTAAATGTAAGCTTACCCCTGACATCGCCATTCTTACTCATTCCACTATCCATGGCAGTTTTACCAGTAACTATAAAACCAAAATTACTATAATCAGCAAAAGTCCATGTACCAGTTCCTGAAAAGCCTTTAACTGAAAGATCATAATTAACAGTTCCACTAATGTTTCCTGGAAGTGTTACATTCGCATTAGCACCACTGTCATAGTCTGCAACACGGGGTTTCCCAAGAGCCTGAGCCATACGCTGCTCAGCCCTGACAGTTTCATAATAAGCTAAGTGCACAAACTCATCTAAAGTTATTGACCTGAATCCAGTAACAGTATCACTGGGCTTACTTTCCTGGGGTTTGCCTTCTATATCCTTATTATATGCAACTATTCTATATACATAAACCCCAGCAGGCACTGCTATGTCCTCAAAAAAAGTTTCAGTTAGCCCCTCTGCAAGTGGAGAGTTTGAATCAAAGGTACCAGGATATATCAAAGCCCTGTATACATTATATGTAATATCATCACCATCTACTGAATCCCAGTAAACTTCGACCTTGTCAGTAAAATCCCCCTGACTAACTGTCACATTTTTTGGCTCAGAAGGAGCTGTAGCAGAAACATAATACCCTTCCATACAGGGACTCATGGAAAGAAAGCTTCCATTCTCCCGCTGTGCAACAACACGATAAAAATAATGCACACCAAATTCTATATCCATATCATCATAATAGTAGCTATCCCCCTCTGAGAAATTTCGCATTATGACAACTGGATCAGGTGTAATATAAACTGGATCAGCATCAGGATCAGAAGGGATAGGTTTACCAAGGTAGTCAGCCATATTGCCGGTAAAATCCTTTTTATTTAAAGATTTAGTACCATCTTTATTAACAATAAGCATTTGATCGTTCCCAACACTGTTTTTTATAAAATATTTTATAGGTGAATATACTAAATTCCACCATTCACGCTCTTCATTTATAAAGGCAATAGGACCCCACTCTGAGCTAAATTTGAGATATTTTCCAGTGGAATCAACTTCACAAATATTTTTCCCATTAGCCTGGCCGTTTATTGCAGACATAATATCGTTAATATTATAGGTCTTTCCCCATGTACCTCCTGGAAAAGATACAACAAAGTTCAATTCAGCATCAGATTCCAGACCTGAACCCATAATTATGCGAAACCTGGGAACCTGCTGTGCAGAAATAAATTTTCCTTTAGTCAAATCTACTTCACTATTATATGATATATTAAAATATCTGGGGTCGCTGAGATCAATCTCATCGTCAGAACGAACAACAAGAATCGGAGGAGGTTGAAATGTAACAGATTCTTTAGCATTCTCTATGTGCCATTGGGGATCATTGGAATCAATAACATCAATTTCCTCAAAAGGACCATCTTTTGACGTTCCACGCAATATGGTATATGTGGCTGCACCTTCAACCTTTGACCAGCTCACTCCAACGCGATCTAGATAATATCCTTCAGTTGCAGCTGATCGTAGTCCTGTAAACTCAGGAGTATCAAATTCATTTTCCGGAGGCATACACCCTGTTGTCAAAAAAGCAATAACAACAAGAACAGTAAAAAAAATTTTAATATATAAAGTATGTTTTTTAAACAAAATTTACCTCCTGTTTGAGAAAATATATTATTTAGACTATTAATATATTTTGTACAGTTTAGATTCCATTTAGACAATGTCAATAAAATTTTCAGCCCTTTATTAAACTCCGGGTTTTATTTTCGGCTTAACTTACTGTCCACATTATCGGGTAAGATTCAGCCCTCTCCATGTGGGGAGGGCGCGGCAGTGCCGGGGTGGGGTCAGGAAAGGTTCAGGGGTCTGAAGAAAAACCGGAATAAATTTATTCTCAAAAAAAAATTCAAAAAATTTTGGTGTAAAAACGTATATACTCATAGATGCCTTAATTAAAGGGAAATATATTTGCAAAAAATCTTTCCTTAATAAACATTTTTATAAATTATGATTGAAAAATGCTGATAATATTTATTTTTGTGTAAAATTTACCTATTGCTATACCCAAAATAACAAAAAAGACAGGATAAATCCTATAATATCAAAAATTATTCAAAATGTAAACAGGAGTTTTAATGATTAAATGAACAAAATAATAATAAAAGAAAACAGCAAAATTGTAGAAATAGAAATTAAAGGAGACCTTAATATTCATAATATTGACTCTGTGCTTAATGACTACAAACATCTGCTTACAAAAAACCCGGTGATCATTGGAATAAACTGCGAAAACCTTAAAAGCGTGGATTCCTCAGGTCTTGGAGCACTTATAAGTATGGCCAAGCTTGCTGAAAAAGATAATATTGATTTCTATGTTTGCGAGCTTAACAAAAAAGTTTCTACTCTTTTTGATATTTCAAATCTGAACAGATATTTTCAAATAATCTCTCTTAATGAGTTCAAAACAAGGTGTGAAACAGGCTTATCCTAATGCATAAGCCTGAGTGCAATAAATGCTGCTGAAAGCCTAACT
>JBBAGC010000175.1:0-5323 GCA_041655115.1 Spirochaetota bacterium
GAGAAGTGAATTAACTCTTACTTTAAATGGAGCTAACTCCTTTGCAAAAGATTTTGTCATTGCTATTACAGCAGCTTTAGTTATGGAATAAACTCCCTGCATTGGCGCAGGCCTTATACCATTAATAGATGCAACATTTACAATTGAACCTCCATCTTTGCCTATCATCAGCCTGGCTGCCTTTTGTGCAATAAAAAAGTATCCCTTCATATTCACATCAACTGTTTTGTTCCATGCCTCTTCTGTTACATTTAAAACATCACCAAAATAAGGATTGGTTGCAGCGTTATTTACCAGAATATCAAGTCTGCCATATTTTTCATTTATAGTTTCAAACATCAATTCAATCTGCGACATCTCTCCGCTGTGGCATGCAATTGAAAAGGCCTTCCCACCTGCAGATATTATTTCAGCCTCAACCTTTTTAAGGCTATCAATCTTCCTGCTTGAAAGAATCACCTCTGCACCGTATGAAGCAAGGGTCTTTGCAATAGACTCTCCAATCCCACGGCTTGCCCCTGTAACAAGAGCAATTTTTCCTGTTAAATCAAAATTTATTTTCATAATAATTCCTCTCCTGATTTTTATAAATATATTATAAACACATGCAAACTCACAGAACCTGTTCCAGAAAGTAATCTCTTTTTAATATCATTCACTTCCATCATCCTACCCCTGATTTAAATTTCCGACTTTTCAATTAAATCTAAAGCTGTAGACTCCAGAATTTTAACTGCATGAATCAGCATTGCAAAACGCTTGTCAGCTGTTTGCCCATGAAAAAATCTATAATATATCTGCTGTGCTATTACAGCCAGACGAAAAAGACCAAAGCAGTAATAGAAATCGAAATTTTCTACATTAACACCACTCATATCTCCATAAAGCTTTATAATTTCTTTTCTGCTGAGCATGCCCTCTTCTGTTGTACAAAGCTGTTTTATCATCTGAAGATTCTGAGGATCATCCCTGTTAACCCAATAAGCAAGGGAGCTGCCAAGGTCCATAAGAGGATCACCTATTGTGGCCATTTCCCAGTCCAGCACTCCAATAATCTCCAAAGGATTTTCAGGATTCAGCACCACATTATCAAATTTATAATCCCCATGTATTACTCCAGGATTTGAAGAGTCCTTTTGTATTTTATCATGGAGCCACTGCATAACCTTTTCAAAATCAGGAGCATCCGGAGTCCTTGCAGCAATATACCTCTTACTCCATCCATCCACCTGTCTAAAAACATAACCTTCAGGCTTGCCAAAATTCTCAAGCCCTGCTGCAATATAGTCTACCTTGTGAAGCTTAGAATGAAGCGAAACAAGATTTTCACATAACCTGCCAGCATCAGAAGGAGAAATTGAAACACCATCAGGAATGGTTTTTCTTAAGATAATTCCCTTTACACGCTCCATTACATAAAAAGGAGCGCCCATAACAGATTCATCCTCACTATAAACAAGAACCTCTGGTGCACAGGGAAACTGCGGTTTCAATGCCTTAAGTATTCTGTACTCTCTTGACATATCATGGGCAGTCCTGGCTTTTTTACCAAATGGAGGTCTTCTAAGCACCATCTCATAATCACCTGATTTTACAAGATATGTAAGGTTGGAAAAACCTCCGGGAAATTGTTTTATTTCAATTTCTCCTTTAAGCCCCGGAATTGAATCATTAAGAAATTCAACTACCTTCTCCTGATCAAGCTCTTCACCCTTTCGGACAAGTCCAGCCTCATCAATTATTCCCATTGACTCCTCCTTTAATATTCTATTTCTTTATCAGAATAAATGCCTCAATAAATTCTATTACAAAATCTGCATAGCCTTCCACAGTAATGCCCCGATTTTTATACTTCCATCTTTTAAGATACCAGTCCTGCAGCATTCCTTTAATTATTGACGCAGAGAGAAAAGGATTATGTTTTTTAAATAAACCTGCTTTTTCTCCTTCAACAATAATATCAAAAAATATATTTTCTGTTGCAAGCTCACTTTCAATTGCCCTTTTCTGCTCCTCCCTGGTAAGATTTTTCGCTTCCATAAAAGAGAAATAAAACCACTCCTGCATTACCTCTGAAAGATAGAGATGGGCTCTCACAGCTCTATGCATACGGTCAGCAAGATTAACACCTTTACCTATCTCCTGGTCTAAAATATCGCTGGTTATACGCCTTCCCTGCTCCTGAATAATTTTTGCAAGTTCATCCTTGCTTTTAAAATAGGAGTAAAGTGCGCCCATACTCAATCCTGATGCTGCTGAAAGATCCCTAAGACTCATGGACTGAAAACCGATTCTATTGCTTAACTTAAGAGTAGAATTAAATATGAGAGTAAGATTTTTTACTGCCACCTTCTCTTTTTTTATTTTGATTGAGTCCCTGTTTTCATGGAAAATATCTTTGCAGATATTCTCCATGGAAACTTCAACCATATTAGAAAACTCTTTAAAAGACATTTCGGATATTTCAACTTTCCTGCTTTTCACATTTAATCCTTAACTTTCAAAAATCATGTATTTCCCAACACAGCCTAAGCCCTCCTTTGGGGGGTTTGGGGGGCAGTACACAAGGTTCCCCCTGAAATATTTAATTCTTATACTTTCTCAATATTCTCCTTGCAATAGAAGACTTATGGACTTCATCAGCTCCATCATATATTCTTGCTGCGCGTTCATGTCTGTAAAAAAATGCAAGAATGGTATCATCTGTCATACCCAGCCCCCCGTGTACCTGGAGTGCCCTGTCTATTACATTCTGCATTGTATTTGCCACAACAAACTTGATTAGCGAAATGTCATCCCTTGCCTCTTTAGCACCCACAGTGTCTATGCGCCATGCAGCATAAAGAGTCAGTAATCTGGCAGCCCTTATTTCAGCAGCAGACTCGGAAATCCAGGCCTGAATAATCTGCCTTGATGCCAGAGTTTTTCCGTCAGGAGAAATAACCCTTTCGCTTGCCCTTTTACACATCAGATCAAATGCCCTGTTGCATATCCCAAGCCAGCGCATGCAATGATGGATCCGCCCTGGTCCCAGCCTGTCCTGAGCCATGACAAACCCCTGACCTTCAGCCCCCAAAAGATTCTTTTGAGGCACTCTGCAATTTTGAAATAAAATCTCCCCATGACTAAAATAATCAGTCCCTGAATGCCCCATAACAGGAATATTTCTCACAAGATTAAAACCCGGAGTATCAGTAGGCACTATGATCATACTTGCCTGCATGTATGTAGGCGCTTCCGGATTGGTAACAGCCATGGTAATAGCAAACTTTGAACCATCTGCAGAGCTGGTGTACCATTTATGACCATTTATAATATAATCATCACCATCCTTTACAGCAGTTGTTTCAAGCATTACCGGATTTGACCCTGGCATATCAACTTCTGTCATTGCAAAACAGCTCCTGATATCTCCCTCAACAAGGGGCTCAAGATACTCTTTGTTTTGTTCCTCTGTTCCATATTTATGCAGGATCTCCACATTTCCCGCATCAGGAGCCTGGCATCCAAAAACATAATGCCCAAGAGGCGTCCTGCCCAATGCCTCTGAAACAAGGCCATGCTCTACCATATTAAGCCCCATACCACCAAGCTCAACAGGATGATTGGGAGCCCATAGTTCCATCTTTTTTACCATATCTCTTTTTTCATGAAGAGCAGGCACAAGCTCATGAAAGTCCTTAAAAAGAAACTCCCCTTCCATAGGAATAAGCTCCTTATCAACGAACTCATCAATCATCTCAAGTATAGCTTTCATTTTGTCCGATATTTCAAAGTTCATATAACACCTCTTATATGTTGAATTTTTTATACTAAAATGCATTTACCCAAATATTAGCATTTCTTTAGCCTTTTACAAAATCTCCTATTAGTTACATAATAGTATTAAATAAAAAAATGTCAAGAAAAATATAGCGAACGCTCGTTTTTTATTTGACATTTTTACATAGGTCTTTATATTTATATTTAAAGGGGGCAGATGAATGATAAAAATTCTTGTGTGCATAAAAGAAGTACCTCATATTGAATCAAAGCCTGAAATAGACTTTGAAACAAATTCTCTCATCTACCCAAGGGATAAAAACAGCTTTGTCATTAATAGCTCTGATGAATACGCCCTTGAAGAGGGACTAAAACTTAAAGATGAAATCCCAAATACAAAAGTAGATGTCATTACTGCAGGTTCCCAGATTCAAATCCCCTTAATCCGCCGTGCCCTGGAAATGGGAGCAGACAGGGGATTTATATTAGAGAAAGAACCAGGCAGCAATTCCCCTGCTTTTGCATTAATTGCAGCTTTTGCAAAAGAGCAAGATTACGATTTAATACTCACAGGAGTAATGTCAGATGACAATATGGAATTTATCACAGGCCCCTCAATTGCTGCTCTGCTCAACTATCCCTGGGCCACATCTGCAATCTCAATTACAATTGATCTTCACAACCACACTGTTAAAACAGAGAGAGAGATTGACTCAACCAGACTTGAGATTGTTACATTAAAACTACCTGCGCTCATTACAGTGCAATCAGGAGTAAACAGACCCAGATATCCCTCACTTAGCAGCAAGCTTAAAGCCAGAAATGCTGAAATACAACAAATTCAAATTGAATCGCAATCTGCTGCAACATGCCCTGTAGAAATAATATCTATCCAGTTTCCTGAATCAAAAAAAGGTGCAATAAAACTTAAAGGAAGCAGCATGGATAAATCAAAAGCCCTCCTTGAAATCCTTAGAAGCAGAGGAGAAATATAGACTATGAAAAAATATATGTTAACAGTAATTGTTGAACATAAAAACAGAACCATTTCCCAGCAAAGCCTTGATGCTTTGAATTCAGCTCTTAATATGGCCTCAATAAATAAAAGCAGCCTTAGAGCACTTGCTCTTTCAGATGAGCATTTAATTGATGAAGAGAAGTTTACCAAAGAATTCGGCATAAACATGGAAATACTACTAAACAGCAAACTAACGAATTACAGCGCTGAAGGATACATTCAGGCCTTAACTGATTTTTTTAAAAACTCACCCTCGGACTTCATTATTATCCCCCACACTCCCCAGGGATATGACTATGCACCTGGGCTTGCGCTGCATCTAAAAATCCCCTGCATAACTGCTGTTACAGATATAAAAGGGTATAATGGTACTGCATCATTCCAAAGACTATGTGCTGGCGGGCGACTGGAATCAAAAGTTATTTCAAAATACAACAAGGCAGTTATAACTGTAAATCCTGCTCAAGGCAAAACCTTGATAAATACAGGCGAATCAGCTCCTGCTATTTATGCTAATAAAATTAATCTTTCTCTGGAAAAAAC
>JBBAGC010000176.1:0-5291 GCA_041655115.1 Spirochaetota bacterium
CACAGGAGGGCTTGGCCCAACAGATGATGATAATACAGTTGAGGCTCTTTGTTCTATTTTTAACACAACACCTGTATATGATGAAATTGCTAAAAATAAGATGGAAGAATTTTTTTCATCAATGAATATAGAAATCAAAGAGTCTGATTATAAAATGATTTCCCTTCCAGGAAATTCTATTTCTCTGGGAAATCCAAAGGGTCTTGCTCCAGGCTTTATGATCCCATCTGACAATAAGCTTGTTGTATCTCTTCCAGGAGTACCTGATGAGATGATGGGAATATTTGATACATCTTTGCTTGAATATCTGGAAAAGAACATAGGCTTTTCAAGGGGCATGAATCTTTCTTATAAAATTTGTGGGATACGAGAATCTGAAATAAACAAAATAATACTGGAACTTAATCTGCCTAAAAATATAACCTGGGGGATTAGCGCCAAACAGGGAATAAGCGACCTTGTTTTAATTGGAGAGGGCGAAGTTTTTGTCAACAAAGACAAAGCTGATGCTATTATAAAAATGGGATTTAAGGACTATCTTCTTGACTCATCCTTTGCCACACCGGAAGAGGAGCTCATAAGCCTGTTAGAGAAAAAAGGCCATACTTTTTCAACTGCTGAATCCTGTACTGGCGGACTCATAGGTAAAAAAATCACAGATGTGCCTGGGTCATCATCTGTTTACAATGGCACTGTAACAGCCTACAGCAATGATGCAAAGATAAACTTCCTTGATGTTGACCCTTATATAATCGAAAACCATGGTGCAGTTAGTGAAGAAACAGCAGCAGCAATGGTAAAAGGTTGTGCTGAAAAATTTAAAACAACAGCTGCTATTTCCACTACAGGAATTGCAGGGCCAGGTGGGGGAAGCAAAGATAAACCTGTTGGTACAGTCTGTTTTGGCTTTTATTTTATGGGGCAGATTAATACTGTTACGCGTTTTATAAATGGCACCAGAGAGAAGATAAGGAATTATTCCTCAATATATGCTATTAATAATTTACGCACAATACTAAAGGAGCAGAGATGAGAAAGAAATTAGCCTCTACATTTTTTTTACTTTTTATCTCTGTTTTTACTTTTGCAGCTTTTGATTCAAAGGTAATGCTTAACCAGGGTCTTGAAGCATTCAGAGCTGGTAATTATTCTTCAGCTGAACTTCTTTTCAGGCGCACAGTTGAGTTCAACGATGACAACAGGGACAGAGCCTGGTTTTATCTTGCCCGTTCAATTTTTCAGCAAGGCAAATACAGCTCGGCTTTATTTGAATTTAATACTTTTTTAACAAAATGCCGCACAGAATCCCTTAGAATTGAATCCAGATTCTGGATGGGAGAGTCCTACTTTAACCTTAAGCAGAATCTTAAAGCTATAGAAGAATATAAAAGATTTCTTGAAAAATCAAAAGATACGCTCCTTAATGTAAATGCCCATGACCGCATAGGAACAATTTATTATAACCAGCAAAGGTATGAAGAAGCTGTAATTGAGTGGGAAAATGCAATTAAGGAGAGTGAAGACAAGGAACAGAATGCCATACTTATATTAAAAATTGGCCAGGCATTTTTTGCCAATGAAGAGTATGACAAAGCTCATGAAAGGCTTTACCCTTTAATTACATCAAGAATTGATTCAAAAAGTAAAGCAGAAATAAGAATAACATTAGGGCAGATCTTTCAGCACCAGGATGATCACAGACAGGCACTTACGATTTTTAATGCCATACCAAGAGATCTTGCAAACATCTATCCCTATCATGATATGTACTATTTTCGTGCGCTCTCATACCTCAAGCTTGAAAGGACTGCCTCTGCAAAAGCAGACCTGGAACTTTTTTATATGATAGGTAAAAAATCACAATACTACTATGACGGGATTTTTGAACTGGGCCAGATCCTTCTTGATACAAATAAAACTGACAATGGCCTTGAGCTGCTTGTTAAAGTGTGGGAGGAATCGGATAAAAAAGAACTGACTGTTAAAAGCGGAATTATTCTTGCACAAAATCTGATAGAAAAAGATCCTGAAAGAGCCATACTCTATACTGAAAAATTTATAAAGATCGAAAATGAAGAGTCTAAAAAAAAATTATATATTCTTTTAAGCAGGGCATACATTAAGGCAGGAAGAAACAGTGAAGCAGAGGAGCTTTTAAATCAATACGCAAAGCTTTTTCCCTATGACCTTAATATTGATGAGGTAAATTTTTACAGAGCAAGGATACTGCTTGATAAGGGTGACACGGACAAGGCAGTAGAAATTTTTGAATCCATAAAAAAAGACAATCCCTTTTCAAAGTTTTTAAATGAGTCTGATTATTACCTTGGTCTGGTAAATTTTAAAAGGAATAAATTTTCCGAAGCAATAAATCATTTAAATAAATACCTTTCCAGAAAAGATGAGGTAGTCAACAGATATGAAGCCATACTTCTTTTAATTGAAATACACATGTCAAATGGTGATACTCTAGCAGCTGAAAGACAGGTTAAAGTTCTTATCAATCAATATATTGCATATAAAAATGTTGATGAAGCTATTTATAACTTTGCATTAAAGTTGAATGAAAAAAAACCAGCATCAGCAAAGTCATATTTCTCAATAATTTTAAACCGGTTTCCTGATTCCGAATATTCAATGCTTGTCACTCTTCATTATGGCAATGAAGCCTTTGCATCAGGAAACTATTCAAGAGCAATACCATATTATGAAAAATTTTTAAACAGCAATGTAAATAAAAACAGCGGATTGGCCTTTTTTAATCTTATAAAATCATATTACAATATTTCCAATTTTGAAAAAGTTACGGAAATTATCGGGAAAAGCAAAATTCCACCCCTTGATGAAGCACAGTGGAAAGAGCTTCCACTTATTCACGCCAGAAGCTATTACAAGATGGAACAGTATCCAAATGTTTACAGAGTACTCAAATGGGAAGACATTGTTTCATTCCCGGATGATGATGCCTATATGTTTGTGGACAGTACAATTCAAACAGGCGATATAATAAACGCTGAATCTCTTGTCAGTAAGATAAAAGATAAAAGTGCAGTTTATGGTAAAGCCCTTGAACTTTTGGCCAATTACTATAAAGAAGAGAACAATTACCAAAAAGCAGAGCAGCTGTTTATTGATATTCTAAATTCAGATACCTCTGCTGATGTTAAAAACAGATCAAGGATTTCACTTGCAATAATTTTACGCGACAACAGCAATTTTACAGAATCAGATAAATACCTTAATCAGATTGAGGATGCTTCATTTTTTGCAGACAAGTACAGCCTACTTATAGTTAATCTTTTTTTAAGTGGCAATGAAAAATCCGGTACAGAAGTTTCATTAAAAAGAATAGAAGAAGTTAAAAAAAGCAGGCACAGGGAAGATGTGGTTAAGCTTAATATTCTTTATTACTATAATTTTAAAGACTTAAAGCTCTTTAACTTTTATACATCCCTTTTACAGAAAAATAAAGATAACAATAACCTTGTTGAATATCTCTCCGGAAGGCTTGCCTATGACACTGGAAATTTTAACAAAGCCTATTCCCACTTCAATAAACTTTCTACCAGTGATAATGTATATAAAAGTGAATCGAACTATTACCTTGGGACAATAGGACTTCTTTTCTATAAAAATCGCAATACAGCAATCCGGTTTTTTAACCGTGCAATTGAGGATGAAAACAGCAGAAGCGAATTTGTGCAAAAATCAAAGTTAAACCTTGCTGTTATATATAATGAAAGTAAAAACTATTCTCTTTCAAAGCAGTTTCTCAATGAAATAATCAGCGAATCTTCAAGAGGCAGATTCAGGATTGAAGCAGAAAATTTATGGCAATATTTTAACTATTAACAGATATTTATGAGGCAACAATGCAATTAGTAATATGTGGTTTTGGTTCTGCTGGCTATTCAGCAATGATGACATTAAAAAGGCTTAATCCTAAGGCTCAAATAACTATTGTTGATCCTAAAAAAAGCGACCTTGTCCATCCATGCGGACTTCCTTATGCTCTTGAAGGGATTGTGGAAAAAGAATCTTTAGCTCATAACATTGACCTGGTCAGAATGGGTGTTTTAAAAAAAACAGGAAAGTGTAGTGACATTTCACCTTTAAGCAAAACCCTTAAAATTAATACTGACACAGGAGTTGAGGAAATAAAATACGATAAGCTGCTAATATCCACAGGGTATAAAGCCCTTATGCCTCCTGTTGAAAATCTGGAAAAGCATATTGATAAATCACTTTTTACACTTGCAGGAAATGGTGATCTTGAAAAAATCTCCTCCAGGCTTAAAAACTCATCAAAAGCTGTTGTAATTGGAGCAGGTGCAATAGGGCTTGAAACAGCATTTGCCTTAAAAAAACACTTAGATGAAGTAACAATTATTGAAAAACAGAATCAGATTCTTTTTAATACACTTGATCCTGATATGTCTGCAATTGTAGAAACCTTTCTTGTTGCAAATGGAATAAAGCTTATAAAAGGAAGCAGTGCAGACAGGTTTAATGGAGAAGAAAAACTCCTGTCTGTTACATGTGACAGCAGTGAAATTGAAGCAGACCTGGGTGTGCTTGCTTCAGGGTTTGTCCCAAATATAGCAGCTATAAAAAATTCAGGGATTAAAACAGAGAGCCAGGGCATTGTTGTTAATCGATTTTTAGAAACTTCAGAAAAAGATATATATGCAGCAGGGGACTGTATTTCAGGATGGTGGGTAATTGATGGCTCTCCATCAAAGGGTAAGCTGGCAACATCTGCCTATAAACAGGGGACTGTTGCAGCAATGAATATGATGGGAAAAGAAACAGACTACAAGGGTAGTGCTGGTACTTTTGTTACCAGAATAGGAAATATTGAAATTGCAGGCACTGGATTTACCTTTGAAACTGCTGTTCAAAAAGGATATAAACCTGTGGCAGGGAAAATTACATCCCATATTTTACCTGAATATTTTCCGAACAATTCGCAAATTACAATAAAAATTATTTTTGATGGCAACACAGGCAAAATTCTTGGAGGCCAGGCAATTGGTGAAAAGGGTGCTGCTGAAAGAATAAATATAATAAGCACAGCAATTGAATTTAATATATCCATAGAAGAGCTTGGGAGAACAGAGCTTGCTTACTGTCCTGCTGTTAGTGAAGTTTATGATCCTCTTTTACGTGCAATAGATTTTGGCTTAAGGAGAATGAAAAAATAATGAAAAGAACACCCCTTTATAATGCTCACCTGAAACTTGGTGCCAAAATTACAGAGTTTGCCGGGTATGATATGCCCATTCAATATA
>JBBAGC010000177.1:0-5280 GCA_041655115.1 Spirochaetota bacterium
TACAAAGAGGATTTTAACGCAGATGTTGACATAAACATTGTTATGAACAGCTCCTTTGAAATAGTGGAAATTCAAGGCACTGGAGAAGATTCAACTTTCACAATCGAAGAGCTTAACAGTATTTTTGAAATAACCAGAAAAGGTATTAGCAAACTTATTGAAATACAAAATAATTACACTCCTTAATCTGAAAATTAAAATTGATGAAATGAGTTACAATTTATCTATGAATGTCCGATAAATTTAATAAGAAATAACTGGATGGAAATAGAATGAATTTGGGACGCAAGATTTTAATTATGCTGATTTTGGTTTTATTTGCAATAAATGGATTTAGCCAGGGTAAACAGACAACAGTAATAAATACTCCTACTGCTTTTACAATTGCAAAAGGTACATATAAAATATCTTTTCTTCAATACGATAATGGTGGCATGGAATTAAAATCTTTTTTGGGAATGCACGATATTTTCTATCTTGGAGCTTCAGTTGATATTGAGAATGCAATTGGAAAGGATAAAATAAAATTTAATATTCCCGGAGTAATTGGCAAGGTAAAGTTTACTGAAGGATGGGACATTTTTCCTGTTGCCATTGCTGCAGGATATGATTCCTTTTATATGGGGACTGAAGGCTTTGAAGAAAACAGAACAAATCAACTTAACAGACTTATATATGGTCCATACCTGGCTTTTACAGGTTCAATCTATCTCCTGGACTCTGAACAATTCCTGACCATGGGATTAAGAACTCCCACGCAGCCACACTATAAACCTGGAAAAACTTCATACTTTGCATCTTTTGATATACCTTTGGGAGATTTTTTTCGATTTCAGCTTGAAACAGAAAGGATATACTGGAACTTCCAGCACACAAAAGACTGGCTTTATAATGTTGGAATGAAATATAATTATTATGACACAATTGGATTTAGCTTTGCTGTAATATTTCAGAAAGGTGAAAAACCAAACCGGGTTTTCAGGATAGAATATCATGGCGAATTTTAAACAGGTATCTGTTTTTTTTCTCCTTATTTCAACAGCCTGTTTTTCTCAGGAAAAGCTTAAGGAGTGCAGTTTATCTATTAAAAACGATAACGGGGAAAAAATTTATGTAACAGTTGAAATGGCTCAATCTGCACAAGCCCGCAGTAAGGGGCTTATGTTTAGAAAAGAAATGGATTTTAACAAAGGAATGCTTTTTATCTTTGAAAACAGCAAACCTCGATCCTTCTGGATGAAAAATACCTATATCGCCCTTGACATAGCCTACATTGATGAAAATGGAATAATAAATGAAATTTATACAATGAAACCGCTTGACTATTCCATAGTTTATCCTTCAATTAAACCTGCCATGTTTGCACTTGAAGTTAATGCAGGATGGTTCAAAAAAAATAATATTTCAGCAGGGTCAAAGATAGAACTTGGTGGATGCTTCAGTAAATAGAATAACCTCATCAAAAGACGAAAAAGCCTTACTCATTGGAATAAGACTTGGTAATCAGAAAAATGAAGAAGTTAATTACTCCCTTGAAGAATTAAAACTTCTGGTTTTAACAGCTGGTGCTGTGATTGAAGATTCCCTTATAATTAAAAGAGATGCCATTGATGCATCTCATATTATTGGTAAGGGACAGGTTGAAAACATAAAAAATATGGTTGAGGAAAAAGGGTTGAAGCTGATTGTATTTGATCTTATCAACATCCGTCCTGCACAAATAAAAAATCTGGAAGAAATACTTAATTGCAGAGTAATAGGCCGTAATGAAGTAATTTTAGATATTTTTGCCAGAAGGGCTAAAAGCGCTGAAGCACAAATACAGGTTGAGCTTGCCCAGCTTAAATACATGCTCCCCAGGCTTAGGGGGCTTGGCACTTCTCTGTCAAAGCTTGGAGGGGGAATAGGCACAAGAGGGCCTGGTGAAAAGCTGCTGGAAACAGACAGGCGTCATATAGTGCAAAGAATAAATACATTAAGAAAAAAACTTAAAAAGCAGGAAAAACACAGGGCTTTGACTCGTAGAAACAGATCCAGTGAATTTCTGGGTGCTATTGTTGGATATACCAATGCAGGAAAATCCACTCTTTTAAATCAGCTCGCTAAGGATAATCTTTTTGCAGAAAACAGATTGTTTGCAACACTCGATTCCTATACTCGCAGCGTTTTCCTTGGTCCAGGAGAGAAAACCCTTATAACAGATACAGTAGGCTTTATCAGGAATCTTCCTGCTAACCTTATTGAATCATTCAGGTCAACCCTTGAGGATATTGCCAATTCAGATTACATCCTCCATGTAGTGGACATAAACTCCTTTGATATAGACACAAATATTAAAACAGTTGAACATGAGCTTGCCCAGCTTGGTATAGAGGGAAAGCCTGTTATAATGTTTTTTAACAAGTCCGATTTGGCAGATGAAGCCCTGATAAACAGGGTTAAAACAATGTTCCCATCTGCCCTGACTGGATCTGCAAAAACAAAGCATGGAATTGATGAATTAAAGGAAAGAATTGTTCAGCTCCGCAGAAACCCTCAAAAATATGAAAGCAACAATCCTGAATATGATAACAGCCTTTATGAGTTTCCGGATAACAGCGATTTTTATCATTAAAAAAAATTCCCTGATAAAATATTTCTGGTTCAATTAAGCTGTTTTTTATACCTGGTGAAACTCTCCCATAATTTAAGGTATAATAAAATATTTTCTTGATAAAATTTATAATAATATAGAAGGTGCTATATTATTATAACTTAATATCAATCCTGATTGAGACTATAATATTACTGAAATTTAATCCTCAATAAAAAAGGAAAAATAATGTTAGAAAAAATTCTTAATGCTATTTTCGGCACAAAACCTGAAAGGGACAGAAAACGACTCCAGCCCTATGCTGACAAGGTTAATGCACTTGAATCCAGAATGAAAGGGCTTACTCCAGAAGAAATATCAGGCAAAACCATTGAATTCAAATCCAGGCTTGAAAAAGGTGAATCCCTTGACTCTATTCTTCCTGAAGCATTTGCCCTTGTGCGGGAAGCTTCCATAAGAACTCTGGGTATGCGTCATTTTGATGTGCAAATAATGGGTGGAGTTGTTCTTCATAATGGGCAGATCGCTGAAATGAAAACAGGAGAGGGTAAAACCCTTGTTGCAACTCTGCCTGTTTATCTGAATGCTTTAACAGGCAAGGGTGTACACGTTGTAACTGTAAACGACTACCTTGCAAGAAGAGACGCTGAATGGATGTCTCCAATCTATAATTATCTGGGGCTTTCTGTTGGTATTATTCAACACAACATGGGACCAATGGAAAGACAAAAGTCCTATTCAGCAGACATTACCTATGGCACAAATAATGAGTTTGGTTTTGACTATTTAAGAGATAATATGGTTGACCACAAAAGCCTTAAGGTTCAAAAAAATCTGAACTTCTGTATAATAGACGAAGTTGACTCAATCCTTGTGGATGAAGCAAGGACTCCTCTTATTATTTCAGGATCAATTGAAGAATCTACAAAAAAATACAGTCAGATAGATAAAATAATCCCCAGGCTTAAAGAAGAAACAGATTACGAAGTTAAAGAAAAGGATAGAAATGCCACGCTCACAGAAGAGGGTGTTAAAAATATTGAAAAAATGCTTAAAATCGACAACCTCTATGATAACAGGCATATTGATATTATTCACCATATTAATCAGGCTTTAAAGGCACACACTGTTTTTCAAAGGGATGTTGATTATATTGTTAAAGATGGTCAGGTTATTATTGTAGATGAATTTACAGGCCGCCTTATGCCAGGAAGAAGATTTTCTGATGGACTACATCAGGCACTTGAAGCAAAGGAAAATGTAACAGTTGCCAGGGAAAGTCAAACCCTTGCTTCAATTACATTTCAAAACTATTTCCGTATGTATAAAAAGCTTTCAGGTATGACAGGTACAGCAGAAACTGAATCTGTTGAATTCAAAAAAATATACAATCTGGATGTTGCAGTAATACCCACCAATCTGCCTCTGGTCAGGAAAGATCACCCTGATAAAGTATATAAAACTGAAAGAGAAAAGTTTAATGCAATAGCTGATGAAATAAAGGAATACAGCCATAAAAACAGGCCAATTCTTGTTGGTACAATCTCTATAGAAAAATCGGAAAAACTCTCCGCTTTGTTAAAATCCAAGGGTGTTATTCACAATGTTCTTAATGCCAAATACCATGAAAGGGAAGCGCAGATAGTTGCAGAAGCCGGCAGGCCCGGTGCTGTAACAATTGCCACAAACATGGCAGGACGAGGAACGGACATTGTTCTTGGAGGCCGTAAAACATTTGCAGATGACCTTGAAAAACACAAGGTTGTACACGATCAGTCGCTCTGGGACAGCTTTCAATTAAAAATGGTAACATCACAGTTTGATGAAGCTGAATCTATAGCTGAAAATATGCAGGGACAGGATAAAAATAAAGCAAAGGCACTAATTAAAAACGGCAGGGAATGGGTAGAAAATCATAATCTTGTGGTAGAGGCAGGTGGGCTTCATATTCTTGGAACAGAACGCCATGAATCAAGGCGGATTGATAATCAGCTTAGGGGGCGTTCAGGCCGTCAGGGTGACCCTGGTTCCTCCAGATTTTACCTGTCATTACAGGATGATCTTATGAGGCTTTTTGGTTCTGAAAGAATTGGAAGAGTAATGGACAGGCTTGGCATGGAAGAGGGACAGGAAATTGAAAGCCCCATGGTATCCAAGGCCATTGCAAGTGCACAAACAAGGGTTGAAGGGAGGAACTTTGAAATAAGAAAACACCTCCTTGAGTATGATGATGTAATGAATTCCCAAAGGGAATATATCTATGGTGAAAGAAATCTCATTCTTGAAGGAGCTGATATTTCAGAAAAAATCAAAGGCTATTTTTATGATGCTGTTGAAAGCAGAGTTGATTATTTTTCAAATGGAGAAAGGCATCCTGAGCAATGGGATCTTGAAGGATTAAAGGGCTGGATTAAACAGAAATTTCTTGTTGATGTGGATTTTCAGGAAATAGATCCAATTGAACTTTCATATAGAGAGTTTTCGGAAAAACTGTCAGAGCTTCTTCTTGATAATTATCACAAAAAAGAAGAGACTAATGGTTCTGAAAACATGCGAATTGTTGAAAGACTTATTTCCTTGCAGGTAATTGATAATAAATGGAAGGATCATCTTTTGGCAATGGATCAGCTCCGTGATGGCATCTGGACTGTAGGATATGGAGAAAAGAATCCTCTTGTGGAATATAA
>JBBAGC010000178.1:0-5249 GCA_041655115.1 Spirochaetota bacterium
AAGCCTTTAACCTTTTTAAAGTGGGAGCAAAGGCAGATAGGAGCGACCCGGATATTCTTAATGGAATGGGTATCTGTCTCTGTGAAATGGGTCTTTTAAAAGAAGCACGCCAGGTTCTTGAATATGCCATTGAAAAAAATCCTGATGACCCGGTAATTTATGCAAATATAGCCGGAGTTTTATGGGAGGAGATGGATTATGACAAAGCTATTTATTATTACAACAGGTCTATTGAAATAGACCCGGAAATAGAAGAGACTTTTTTTAACTTAATAAACCTTTATATAGAAACCGGATCCCTTTTTATGGCATTTATGGAGTGCAACAAATTCATGAGCACATTCCCTGACAACAAAGAAGCAATTGAACTTCAGGAAGATATCATCCTTAACCTGGGGATTTCTTTTATCTGAAGATCACAGATTTTTAAAATAACCATCTGCACCCTGACTGTTTGCTGAATCAGCCATTCCCCGAAAATCTTTGCTTCTGTCTATCTTCCATACATTGTCTTCTTTTTTCAAAAGAATATCAGTGGAAAATCCTCTCATATTTTCCACAGGATGGGATATAAAGCGAATTAAAAGGGTACATGCACTATCTTTGCATTTTTTATTTACAATCTCCACCTCAGCTTTTTGGGGAATAAAGCTTAAAATCGAATAGGATGTCATTTCATCTACTTTTGCAATATTCTTAAACCTGTTGAACTCAACAATGGTATCATCAGTATAGAGTTTGAAAATTTCATCTGTACAGTAATGTATTTTTAAAAGATCAATAATTTCTTCAGGATTTACACCTGTTTGCTCCTTGCTTTTGCACCCTGCAAAGACAGAAAGCAAAGCAATAAACAACACAAAAAACAGCTTTAATAATTTCATAAGACAACCTATTTACAGAAGTTAAACAAATGGTTTCTAATGCCAATCCCCTTCTCTTGGGTCAGATGATGTCAAGTTCTTATATATGAGATCTGATTTATACCTATGATGAATTTCATTAAGAATAATATCCCTTGCTGAAAAATCAAGGTCATCCCACAAAACAGGCGCTTCAATATCACGAAAACCAATATTTATAAGCCTGGTTTCTGAATCAAAAAAAACAGATTCAGCATCAGCAATCACATAGCCCTTTTCATAATCATTATAGGAAACCTGAACTTCTATTGCGCATTTCATCTCAGGAAATGTTTCCAAAAGCTCAACAACAAAGCCTGACATCATTATACCTGCTTCAAAAATCTTCTGCTCTATATAAATTTTTTTAACATCAAACCTGTCTTTTCCCATAATTTATTATACTTTTATATCCCCTTAATCAAAAAAGGCAGCTTAAAAGAAAATTTATTCTCCTTCCTTTTTTTACCTAAATCCTTTTCCACTTTCCATAAATTATTTTCCAAAGCATAAAGAACTTCCCGTAATCCCCTGATACCTAAATCCAGAATCCTCTTGCCACAAATAAAATCAACAAATTCTGCTGAACAGGTTCTATAAAGATCAGCGCATACTTCTTCCTCATCATCTAAAAAAAGGCAATTGATAAAAAAATTACCGGAACCAGAGCTTGACTTTCGTGTTTCAAAATATGAAATATTCTTAAGATAAACAGGACTCCCGGTACCACCTCCGGCCTCAATAACCCTGGACTTAATATTTTGGAGTAATTCATTTTCAACCTGCATAATCATACCCATAAAATACCTCGAAATACTTATAACTTCTATAAATTAATTATCGGATTTCATGAGGGAAAGGCTTAACAATAAGAAAAAATGGTTTTTGGAAACAGAGGGAATAAAAAACTATATGCTGCAAAAAGCGCCTAAACCCTCACAGGTTTACACCCGCCAGAGCCTGGCACATCTATTAATTTTGTCTTTGCAGCATATCTTTAGAACTTAAAAAAACTATATTTTATTTTTTAAAAACACTTTTCGTGACAATTAGACATACCTGGATATCTTTTTAATACTGAATTCCTTTTTCTCATCATCAATACTCAGCTTAATAAGATCTCCGATTTTTTTACCAAGCATGGCCTTGGCAATTGGGGATCTGTATGAAAGAATTTTCTGTTCAAAGTCAGCATCCCAGGGACCAAGTATTGTATATTCTATAAGATTGCCCTTGCCAGTATCCTCAATAGTAACCTTTGTGCCAATATCAACGCTTTCAGTACTGATTTTATCAACAGCAAGAACATCTGCTCTTTTAAGCTCTTCATCAAGTCTGGAAATGGCAAGCTTTAAAATAGTCTGCTTTTCCATCAAAGCGCTGTATTCAACATTTTCTCTAATATCTCCGGAAACTTCCGCCACCTCTGCAAGTTCCTTTGAAAGATTCAGCATTTCAACCTTTACCATGTGTTCAAGCTCAGCTTTTTTACGCTCAAGGCCTTCTTTGGTTACAATGAGCTTTTCCATGCTTTTTTCCCAACTCTCTTCAACCGGCTCTTGCGATACCTGAAAATTTTCAAATTTGGCATTAACTATTTCCTGAAATTTCTCAAGATGGCTTTCTTCTATATATGGCAAATTTTCAAAAATATCAAGAATTTTCCCTGCAAGAACCCTGTCACACTTACCTACAACTTTTTTTAACGCACTGGCATTATCCTCTAAAAGAAGATCAAGCATCATATTTTTAAGCCTGTTGCCATCCACTTCTATTTTTTTCAGCTCATTCATCAATCTAAAGTAGGCAAGAATAAGCATTTCCTGATTATAATCAAGCCAGTTGTAATTCCATGTGCCTGTAAAAATATTCTTTGCTATCCAAAGGTAAATTTCCGGATACTGTTTTGCATCTGGAGTAACTCTATCAATAAACTGATTAATAGTTTTATACTCATGGCCTCTTATAAGAATATTTATTATATACTTATGAATCCTTACAGGTGTTTCAAATAAAATCTCAAACAGCACAGTTGGCCAGTCCTCCCTGTTTTCAACAAGAAGGTTCACATAATCCTTTTTATAATCATAGGAAGTAATCTTCATTGAAAGAAGAGGAAGATCATTGCTTTCTTTAATAAAAGCTATAACCTTTTCCTTGTATTGAGCAAGTCTCATTTTAGAAGGATCAGAATATTTCGATAAATCCGAAAGAATAAAATAAGACAAAAGCTGCCTGGTTACTGAATCTCCTTTCATCTGATCGGAAAAATAATCAATAAAAAATGATGAAACCTCCTTACCTTCTTCTGTATCTATATTGTTTATAAACTCAATTACCCTATTAAGCTTTTCAGAAAAAGATTCAGTTGAAATAAACTTTCCAAGAAGCTCATCAGCAAAGGTAATAGGCTTGTCCCTCATGAAGACAAGATTTTTTTTCTTGTCAGAAATACCATAAAGGGGAGATTTTTTTATTGTTGTTCTTGATTTGCTCCACCACTTTGTCCAGTTTTTCTCTTCAACAAATTCCGGAATAAGCTCCTTTTTTATATCTGCAACAATTATTTCGCCTCCATACGACTTTATTAAAAGCTCAAAAAACTCCATAAAGTCATCCTCGAACAATGACATAAGCAATTCAGGATTTTCATATTTCATTACATAAATATGATCCTGCTTAACAGGTTTAAGGGATTGAAGAGCCATGTTAATAGACATCTGATGATTTGGCTTATCCTTAAAATCTATAATAAGATTCTCACTGTCCATTTCCATAATTTTCCCAATGCCCCAGGAATTATGGTAAGCATGATTACCTTTATCAAAAATTATATTTTTTTCAAAATCCTCTATAGCAAATTTAACAGGTGCTTTGAAATTATTAAGCCTGGACAGCTTCATAAACTGATCAAACTGGGAATGCTCCTTATATATAATTTCATAAAGTTTAACAAGCTCCCGTCTTGAATGAACATCATCAGGCTTGTATGTAAGAATTTTTTTCAAAAATTCAATTGCCATGTCAGGATTTTCATTATCCTTATACTTATTAAGAAGCACCTTTAGCAGATCAGCTGCAAGCTCAAACTGCTTGGCATCAACAATCATTCTTTCAATTCTTTCAAAGAAGTTTATGTCCTCCCATGAAATAGATACCAGCTTTTGCCATAGCGGAGGCAGTTCATCAAAATTTTTGGCTTTAATAAAACCCTCAATAGAAAGTTTAAGATATTGAATGCCCTTATCCGGATCAGTGCCTATAAGACCAAGTGCAAGTTTTTTTGCCACCTGGGCATCAAAGCGCTCAATTTTAAGAAGATCCTCCCAAACAGGTATAGCCTCCTTGCCTCTTCCCAGCCTTTCAAGACTTGTAGCAAGAGCCCTTAAAGCCAGACTGCTTTCACCATACTCCAGAATTTTTTCAGCCAAAACCTCAACTATTGCCCATTTTTGGCTTTCATTAAACCTTTCAATAAGCCTTCTAAGATAAACTTTATCATCAATTTTTTCAAGCTGATGGCCCAGGATACCTGTTATATAAGCTGCGCTTATTGATCCTGGATGTTCATCAAGATAGGCTTTACAAACTTCAAGTGCCTCATCTGTTATTTTCTCAGCTATTATTGAATTTATTATGTCATCCAGAATTTTAAATCTGGATATACCAATATCCTTGGTATCAATGCGACCCCAGGACTCTTCTTTAAATAGCGAAGTTATCTTTTCAATTATTTTATTTTTTGACATTTTCCCATCCGTTACTCAAATTTTTATTAGATGTGCTATCTAACCTTGTTTAAATCTATTATACCCTGCTGCTTCATAAAGATGGCTGGATTATAAAATAATAACATAGTAAAATATACTGATTTTCTGACATTTTTAAAACGGAAAATACCCATCTTTGTGAATTTGATGGGTATCTTGCAGGTTAAATCTAAATCCTGAAATAAAACCAGAATTTAGATTTGTGCTTTTAGTTATTCAATTATTCCTGTTTTTGTCCATTCCCTTCAAAAACTTTATGAAGATCCTGGCCATCAAAGTATACCTCATAAGTATCAGTAAGAACTTTAATCTGATCAAAGAAAACATATGCGTCTGAAGAATTTCTTGAGCTTGTACCGGAATGTGAACCGCTCACACTTGTTACTTCCCTTATTACTACGCGAACAAGCTTTGCTACCCTGGTTACAGGGTATGTATCAGCAACTTGCGGTACATAACCCGGAATCTGAAAAGTAAGAGGTCTCCAGCCCACAAAGTTAATTGACTGCTTATCAAGAATATGAACGTCCCCTCTATAATCCTTCACCCATAATTCTACTGTGTAAGGAAAACCTCG
>JBBAGC010000179.1:0-5235 GCA_041655115.1 Spirochaetota bacterium
CTGGCTATGAGCTGTGTGTACTGCGAGCCAAAATCGAGTATAATAATCCTTTCCTCAGGAATGCCTGTATTGTGCTCCATGATTTTAAGCCTCTAATTTATTTATATAGTTCATCAAACCAATCTGTGAAATTTTTTCATTTTTATCAATAATATTTTGAGCCATTTTTTCTCTATATTTAACAAGCTTTTCTTCTATTTTTTTGTCATGTACAGACAGAATACTCAAGGCATAAAGAGCTGAATTAACACCTCCAGCTTTACCAGCTGCCATTGTACCAACAGGTATTCCAGAGGGCATTTGCAAAATAGAGAGAATAGAGTCAATCCCGCCAGCAAGCTTTGTTTCAACAGGAACCCCAACCACAGGCAGAGTAGTATAGGACGCTACAACACCGGGCAAATGTGCTGCTCCACCTGCAACAGCAATAATAACTCCAATGCCCCTTTCCCTTGCTCCTTTTACCCATTCCACAGTTTGCTCAGGAGTCCTGTGTGCAGATGAAACCACTACTTCATAGCTTATTTCAAATTCCTCAAGAATAGCAAAACATGCCTTAAAGCCAGGCAAATCAGAATCGCTCCCAAGAATTATACCAATAGACTTCATCAATTACCTCTTTCTTAATCTTTGTGATTCATATTTTTAACAGCAATTATAAAAAGTATAGCTAAATAAGGAGATCAATTGTCAATATATTATAATTTTAATTTTTTAATAATTCTTAATAAGTAACTCATATTACTTGACTTAATTAAATATTGTTATTTAATTTAACTCTATATTAATATTTATGAAAAGGAGTTTTTCTTTATGAAAAAAATAACTTGTTCAATCATCATGATGGCTTTAATTGCTTTTTCAACTACTCTTTTTGCTCAGGATTCAAACATCACAGTTAAAGCAGGAATTGCCTATCCGGACGCTCCTGACAAAATAGGCTTTGACTCAGCTATTGGATTTAACTACGGAGTAGATAAGTATTTCACACTTGGTATTGAAACTGGATTTGGCTGGGTAAAATGGAAGCAAAAAGGTGCATCCCAAACAATAGGCAGTGTTGCACTTACTAATGTTGACAAAACCAATCTTTACTCCTTACCTCTCCTTGCAACAGCAACAGTACGCCTTTCTGATATGATGGAAAACTATGGAGTTATGCCATTTATTACAGGTGGAGTAGGCTATTCATGGACATGGTTTGATACAGAGGAGATCCAAAACAAAACTTTCCACGGCTTCACATGGCAGGCAATGGGTGGAGTTGCTATCAAACTTGGTTATGATTCAGACATCCAATTTATTATTGAAGCAGGATACAGAGGAGCTGAAATCGAAAACTCTAAAAACTTTGAAATCGACATGTCAGGCTTTGTAGCAAGGGCAGGTGTAAGCATTCCTCTGGTTTTCACATACTAAACCATTAAACAGCTCAAATATTTTTATATAATAAAAAAGCCCCTTAACAGGGGTTTTTTTATTACGTAAGGTAGAATATTAATCCCTTTAATAAATTTATTCTCGTCCTCTTCTACAGCGAAAATAAAACATTACAAATTATACAAAAATCCAGGAATTATCATTGTCTAATATTTGGCTTTATTCTATTTATTTATTGTTAAAAGATTCTTAACTTTAGAATGCTGCTTATCTGACTGTTTTGATACTGTAAAAACCTTGGCTCTGGTTCTGTAAAAGGGCTGAATAGACTCCTGTACACCTATTATCATTTTTTCCACAACCCCTTCAATTTCATAGCTCAAATCATCAAGATACTTTTCCCTTTGTCTTACCTGCTGATACCTGCGATAATTACGCTCAAGGATATTGCGCAACCTGTTTAACTCCCGCTCCTTCTCTTCAATAGTCTCTTCATAAGATGATTTAATACTGCTTAGGCCAGCAGCATGTTCCTTTTCAAGCTTTATACGAAGAGCTTTGATCTTCATCTTCTCCTGCTTTTCACACTCTTTTTTTACTTTTTCCTTTTCTTTGTTTATCGCTCTGGATATATTTTTTTTTAAAATAATCATAGTTTCCCTTCATTATTATAAAATATCAAAATTTTATCCGGCCACACCTTTAGCCTGTTATAAGGGACATTTTTTTTCAAGCTTGCTTATTGTCAAGTTACAATTAATCAAAACACGCAACTAAAGAGCACAATTTCCATATACATGCTTATTATTTAATAAAAAAAGTATTAATTACCAAAAAAAGCCCGCCTTTCGGCGGGCTTTGTGTATTCCCTATACTAATTTTTATTTTTAACCGCCAAGAAGCTGAAGTACAGTTCTTGTTTTCATATTAGCTTGAGCAAGCATCGCAGTACCACTCTGTACAAGTACTTGATTTTTGGTCATATCAACCATTGTTTCAGCCATATCAGCGTCCCTGATCCGGCTTTCAGATGCCTGTATATTTTCATAAGCAGTCATTAAACCTTTTGCAGCATAGTCTAATCTGTTGTAATATGCACCAAGGTCAGCTCGCTGCTTAGAAATTCTATGCAAAGCATCATCGATCACACCTATAGTTCTATTTGCGCTGTCTGCACTAGCCAGATCAGCAATAAAAGCGCCGCTTCCCTCTTTTAATCCCAATCCCTGAGCTGTCATGGTTCCAATATACACCCTCTCCCTTTGATGCATATTTGCTCCCATATGAAACCACATGCTCGCTTTTGGATTAGCCTTAGAAAAGTCACCAAGCAGCAATTTAAACTTGTTGAACTCAGCCTGGGATGCAATTCTATCCACTTCATCCACAAGGGCAGATACTTCCACCTGAATAAGCTGTCTGTCCTGATCAGTATAAATACCATTTGAAGACTGAACAGCAAGAACCCTGATTCTTTGAAGAATATCTGAAGTCTGGTTAAGGTACCCTTCTGTTGTCTGCACAAAGGACATTCCATCCTCTGTGTTTCTTTCAGCCTGCCTTAATCCATTAATCTGGGCTCTCATTTTTTCAGATACTGCAAGTCCGGAAGCATCATCTCCAGCCTTGTTTATCCTGAGGCCGGAAGCCAGTTTTTCCATGGAACTGTTCACTTCCCAATGCTTAAATTTCAACACCTTGTTTGCGTTAATCGCACTCATGTTGTGATTGATAATCATGTTTAACACTCCTTTGTTAAATATGTGTTTCCGCGATTGAGACGGAAACTGCCTAATCTCCATATCAGGCATTTAATACCAGGTTTTCTTTGTCCTTAGGGAATACAGGTGCTGAAGATTACAGCAACCATCAGCCCTTTGAGCATAAAGGCAGATGCTTACTGTAATTATTTATACAAATTTTCAAAGAGCAAAATTAAACTTTAACGGGAAACCCGGTCAGCTCTCCCAAGCTGACCGGGCAAGGAATATTGATAATAAATCAATACTTATCTAAGAAGCTGTAATACTCCCTGAGGCTGTATATTTGCCTGAGCAAGCATCGCAGTACCACTCTGTACAAGGATCTGATTTTTTGTAAAATCAACCATTGTTTCAGCCATGTCAGCATCTCTGATACGGCTTTCAGAAGCCTGAACATTTTCATAAGCTGTCATCAAGCCCTGTGCTGCATGTTCCATTCTGTTGTAATAAGCACCTAAGTCTGCTCTCTGCTTGGCAATAACATGAAGAGCATTATCAAGTACGCCAATGTTTCTGTTCGCATCACCTGCAGTAGAGAGCGTTAGAGGATTTCCTATCATGTTTTTCAGACCAAGGGCTTGTGCAGTCATTGTCTGAATGAAAATTCTCTCTCTCTGATGCATGTTAGGTCCCATATGAATCCACATGGAAGCTGATGCACTTACTCTGCCAAAATCACCTTGAAGCAGGTTCATTTTGTTAAATTCCGCCTGAGAAGCAATCCTGTCAACTTCATCAACAAGCTGGGAAACTTCCACCTGGATAAGCTGTCTGTCTTCCGGTGTATAAATACCATTTGAAGACTGGATAGCAAGCACCCTGATTCTTTGAATCATGTTTGATGTTTCTTCAAGATATCCTTCAGTAGTTTGAATAAGAGACATGCCATCTTCAGTGTTTCTTTCAGCCTGTCTCAACCCCTGGATCTGGGCTCTCATTTTCTCAGATACAGCAAGTCCGGATGCATCATCTCCCGCTTTGTTAATCCTCATACCAGAGGAAAGCGCTTCCATGTTTTTACTTACATTCCAGTGCTGAAACTTGAGAACGCGGTTGGTATTAATAGCAGACATATTGTGATTAATAATCATAGTCGATTCCTCCATGAATCTTGTTGTTAAACCCGGCATCCTTGCCTGGTTTGTCAGGCTTTTATCCTGACTCTTAATGTTTCGGGATTCACATCCCCTATATTTAACCCGATTACAGGCGATTAAAGCTGATTACAGACTGTTTAATCTGTTTATTACAAATAACAACCCTACTATATCCTTTTTAAAATTTTTTTGTTAAAAATACCCCTATCTTTTTAATCGGGACTTAGCCCTTTTTCACTGAGTATTTTTCTTTATTTTCCTTTTAATAAGGATGAAATATCATGTTTATTAATTTTTTCTTGATTTTTTTATAGTAGTATCAATTATAATTCCAATCTACACTGCATTATTACAGTACAGACAACTCATCAAAATTTCCTGCACTATAATTAATATGCAGAAAAAAAATTACAGGAGTTTAAAATGTTTAAAAAAGGTATTCTTTTTATTCTTATTTTTTCAATATTCTCTTTTTTTATTTTTTCCGGGTGTTCAAAAGATAAGGACACTGGCAAAAAACTTGCTATTGCAACTGATGCAACATGGCCACCAATGGAATTTGTAAATAAAGACAAAGAAATTGTTGGATTTAACATTGATATGATGAAAGCCATAGCTAAAGAAGGCGGCTTTGAAGTTGAATTCAGAAATACAGCATGGGACGGCATTTTTGCAGGCCTGGCTGCAAACAAGTACGATGCAGTAATTTCTTCAGTAACAATTACAGAAGAAAGGCAAAAAAACATGGATTTTTCCAATCCCTATGTAAATGCAGGTCAGGTAATTGTTGTTAAGAAAGAGCTTGAAGGCTTAAATAAACTTTCCCAATTTGCAGGCAAAAGCGCAGGTGCGCAGATTGGAACAACAGGAGCCATTGAAATAGCAAAACACAAAGACATTAAGCTAAGATCCTATGATGAAATAGGCTTTGCAATAGAAGACCTTGCAAATGGCAGAGTAGACGCTGTTGTTTGCGATTCACCAATTGCTGCAGA
>JBBAGC010000180.1:0-5180 GCA_041655115.1 Spirochaetota bacterium
AAAGAGACATGGAGTTCTCAGGGTTATTTGCACAAACCCGAGACATAAGCAGAGACAAAAAGTGCGAACTAATAAAAAACATTAATTCATAGTATAAGAGGAATTTATGGCAAGGATATCCGGTGTAGATTTACCAAATAACAAGAGGGTCGAAGTAGCACTTACCTATATTTACGGAATTGGGCCCTCCACAGCCAGGAAAATAGCTGCTGATTCAGGGATTAGTCCTGAAGTAAGAGTGAAAGATTTAAGCGAAGATGAAATAGGGAGTATCCGTAAGTTTATTGAACAGAATCTGAAAGTTGAAGGTGATCTCAGAACAGAGATAGCCATGAATATAAAGAGGCTGATGGATATAGGCTGTTACAGGGGAATAAGACACAGAAGGGGTTTACCTGTACGTGGGCAAAACACCAAGAATAATGCCAGAACCCGAAAAGGGAACAGACGTATTTCATTAAGCAGCAAGAAAAAGAGATAAGGGGTATTTTAAGTGAAACAAAAAAAGGGAAAAGTCAAAAAAAAGGATAAAAAAAATATTCCTCTTGGGAAAGCATATATTCAGGCTACTTATAATAATACCATTGTAACTTTAACTGATATGCAGGGGAATGTTATTTCCTGGGCTACAGCAGGCGGGGAAGGTTTTAAAGGATCAAGGAAGTCTACTCCATTTGCTGCGCAGATGGCTGCAAAATCTGCTGCTGATGCAGCAATAGAAGCTACAGGGCTTAGATCAATTGAAGTTTTTGTAAAGGGTCCGGGAATTGGCAGAGAGGCTGCAGTAAGATCATTATTTCAGAGCGGTTTGGACATATCCACTATTAAAGATGTTACCCCTATACCTCATAATGGTTGCAGGCCTAAAAAAAGAAGAAGAGTTTAATGGAGTGATTTGAACATGGCTAAATATACTGGTCCTAAATGTAAACTATGCAGACGCGAAATGACGCCTTTAATGCTAAAGGGACAAAGGTGTCTTACTGATAAATGTCCTCTTAAGGGCAGTAAAAAATATCCTCCTGGCCCTCCAAGGAAAAGAAGAGGAAAGATGTCTGACTATGCTGTACAGCTTAGAGAAAAGCAGAAGGTAAAAAGAACTTATGGCCTTCTTGAAAAGCAGTTTAAAATTAATTATGAACGTGCCAATAGAATGAAAGGAGTAACTGGTGATAATATGTTGTCACTTCTTGAGAGAAGGCTTGACAATGTAATATATCGTATGGGTTTTGCATCATCCAGAATGCAGGCACGCCAGCTTATTCAGCATAAGCATGTAATGCTTAACAATATTGTTGTGGATATACCTTCTATTATTATCAGAGAGGGTTGTGAAGTAAAGATAAGAGAAAATTTTAAAGAAAATTTAATATTGGAAGATTCTATTAAGCTTTCAAAGGCAATTGATTCAAAACCAGAATGGGTTGAAGTTGATTATGAAAATAAAAATGGTAAGGTTTTAAGATTGCCAGCTAGAAGCGATATTAAAGATAACTTTAATGAGCAGCTTATAGTAGAATTATATTCAAAATAATTTCAGGCTGTTTATTAATTTAAGTTGGAGGTACAAATGGCCCCTAAAAATCTTCTAAAGGGCTTTAAACGACCGAGCAAAATCCTTTTTGAACATGATGAGTTGCGTCCTGAGTATGGACGTTTTATTGCAGAGCCGTTTGAAAAGGGTTATGGTTTGACTATAGGAAATTCTCTTCGCAGAGTGCTTCTTTCTTCTATAGAAGGAGCTGCAATTACAGCGATTAAAATAGAAGGGGTACATCATGAATTTTCTACAATTCCAGGAGTTTATGAGGATGTAACCCGTATAATATTAAACTTAAAAAAGCTAAAAATCAAGTATGAAGGTGAAATTCCCAAGGTTCTTCATATAGTAAAAGAAGGTGCCGGAGAGCTGATAGGTGCTGATTTTGATATAGATCCTGATATTGATATTATGAATATGGATCTTAAAATAGCTTCTCTCAATGATTCTGCAAAGATTGATATGGAAGTTCAAATTGAAAGAGGCAGAGGATACATCTCTTCTGAAGTAAACAAGGATAATACTGAGACTATTGGGGTAATTCCAGTAGACTCAATTTTTTCACCAATAGAAAAAGTTAATGTCAAGATTGAAGATACACGTGTAGCACAGAGAACTGACTATGATAAACTAATCCTTGAGATATGGACAGATGGTTCCATTTCTCCTGATGATGCACTTGCCTATGCAGCAAAGATAGTAAAAGATCATATGTCTATTTTTATTAATTTTGAAGAAGAGCTGGAAGAAGAAGTTGAAGTAATAGATGAGAATGCTGAAAAGATGAAGCTTCTTCTTGCAAAATCAATTGATGAAATTCAACTTTCAGTGCGATCTTATAATACTCTTAAGAGTCTTGATATATCAATACTTGAAGAGCTTGTAAAGCGTACAGAAGATGAGATAAGAAAATCCAAGCATTGCAGTGATATTGTTATAAAAGATATTAAAACAAAACTTGAGGTTTATCATTTGAGTCTGGGACTAAAGGATTAAACGAGGTTGACACAATATGAGACACAAAAATAAAGTAAAACAGTTGGGAAAAACCCAATCTCACAGAAAAGCTATGTTTAACAATATGGTTACTTCGTTTTTTGATAACGAAAGAATTGTTACAACAAAGCAAAAAGGCAAAGAACTTAAAAAGATTTCCGAAAAGCTTATAACAAGAGCAAAAAACAATCTTGAATATTCTGATGACCAGGAAGGGAAAAAACTTCATAATAAAAGGGAAGTTCTTAAAGTAGTAAAGAACAGAGATGTTATGAAAAAGCTGTTTGATGATATTGCGCCCAGGTTCAAGGAACGCAATGGTGGATATACAAGAATGTATCTTTTGGGACGCAGGCAGGGTGATGCAGCTGAAATGGCAATAGTTGAGCTTGTTGAGAAAAAAGAACCTGTTAAAAGCATTAAGGAAGCTGATAAAAAAGCAGAAAAGGCTAAAAAGAAATAATTATTTTAAATAATATGGAATAAAAAAACTTCAGCCTTGGCTGAAGTTTTTTTTGTTATTTAATTGGCTTGAGCTTTATTTCGCCGTTCATTTTCTACTTTATAGAGTAGCTTCATATTATCTACTGCATCAACTTTAAATTTTTCAGGCACTCTGTCGTCAAAAATCGGGGTGAGCTGACTTTTCCTTAAATTATATTTATCAAGGATGCTTCCTTCGTCATGATAATTTTTAATCTTGTAAATTTCCAGACCCAGCTGTTTAGCTGTTCTGCATAGGGTTACTGAGCCAATATAGCGGCTGATTACATAATCAATGCTGTCAGACTTGATTTTTTTTCTACTTTTTATATAGTCAATAATTGGGTCGTTTTTAACTCTTATTGCTTCCTGATAATTGAAATATGCTCCATGGAGGTATCTTTCAATTGAGCCTTTTTCATAATATAGATGGAAATCTTTTGCAGTAAAATCCTCATTATAGGGTTTTACATCAACAAGGGGGTCAAAGGCGCGGTTGAAATATCTTGCATAACCGCCTGTTTTGCTATAATCTATAAAAATATCAATAACGCCATTATCCTCTGTTGTTGCAGCCAGGAGAGTTTTGGTACGCTCCAGATATATATCTGCAATATTTTCCATGAGATTCATCAGCTCCATCTTAAGGCTGTAAAATTTAACTGTAGAGGCATCGTAGTTTCTTCCAAAGTAGTCCAGGCTGGCATCCTGAAATGCCTTTTGAAGTTCCTTATATTTGTTAAGAACATCATCAGACTGGAAGTTTTCCACCATTGATTTTGACTCTCTGAGGATTTCCATGGAAAAGCGATAATCTTTATTTGATCTTGCTGCAGCAGAGATGGAAAATGCCTCCAAAGGTATGAAAATTATTAATGATAATAATACAAGAAGTTTAAAACTACTTTTCATGATTTGCCTCATTAAACGGATATATTATAGATACTCTTTTAATTTTCGACATAATAAATATACTTCTTAACAAGAAAATATTTCTTTTAACAAAGTATATATGATTCAGGCTCTTTTAATAATTTTCTTTTATAATTTTGCTAAAATAGTTGATTCAAATTGCTGTTGTTTTTAAAATAAAAAAGAATTTTTTTAAGCGGTTCAGGAGTAAAAGATGGAAAATAAAAAGGTGTCCTTTAGGCAAAAAAAACCTACACTTTGTCCTGTGTGTAAAAATGAATTTTTTAGAGAGGAAATGTTCACAGGAGGTGGAAGATTAATTGCAGGGAGGCTTACTGATGAGTTAAGGCGGGAGTACAAAGAGAGTAAAAAGTATGGCAGGCTTTATCCCTTAATATATCTTTTGAATGTTTGCCCAAATTGCTATTATACTGCTTATCCCAAGGATTTTGAAGATGTTATTGATTCAGAGATTCCCAGACTAATTGAAACCAGGGCAGCACGGAAGAATGCTGTTGAAAAATTTTTTGGGCAGATTAATTTTAATGAAGACAGGACAATTGTATCTGGTGCAGCATCCTTTATGCTTGCTGTGGATTGCTACAATTTAAGAAGAAAATTAGTAGCTCCTACCTTTAAAAAGGCCGTATCGTCAATAAGAGGTGCATGGCTTTTTTCTGATTTGGCAGTTATGTATCCGGATAAACCATATAAAAAAATATCTGTGTTTTTTTATAAAAAGGCCCATGAATACTATCTTCAGGTTCTTGATTTGATTCAAAATGGCGGAGAACCTGCTGATGCAGCTGGTAATATGGGGCCTGATTCAGATAAAAACTGGGGTTATGAGGGTATTTTATATGTGTCAGCAATTTTGACCTTAAAAGTCGGGTCAAGGGAAAAGGATCCTGTTAAAAGACTTGAAAATTTTGAAACAAGCAAAAAATATCTTAGCAGGCTGTTTGGTATGGGTAAGTCATCAAAGTCAACTCCCAGTGATTTGCTTGAAAAAACGCGTGTTCTTTATGAAAAAATCAATGAGTTATCTAAAAATCAGGAAGAGGGGAAGTCTAGTTGACAAGGTATGCTCTTGTTGTGCATTATGATGGCACTCTTTTTAATGGGTGGCAGGTTCAGGATAATGGCAGGACTGTTCAGGATGAAATCGAAAAGGGGATTAGGGTTTTAACAAGGGAATATCCAAGGCTGACTGCAGCCGGGCGTACAGACGCAGGGGTTCATGCTATTG
>JBBAGC010000181.1:0-5163 GCA_041655115.1 Spirochaetota bacterium
TCCTCCCTGGCATTGATCGTTATAAGTCATGTCATGGCCGGCAAGATTCTGCGGCCGATTGGTGAGATGAAAAACTTGGCTCAGGATATCAGCGAAAATAACCTTGAGCAGCGAATACTGCATGGAAAAGAGCGGGATGAATTCAGTGAACTTGCCAGAACCATCAACCAGATGTTGGATCGGCTGCAATATTCTTTTGCAAGGCAAAGGAATTTCCTATTTGATACCTCGCATGAACTGAAAACGCCCCTCACCACCATACGGCTCGCCGTCGATAAAATTGCTTCCCGTGACGACGGAAATCTGCCCCCTCTTATCAGGAGCAATCTCTTCAGACTAAAAAATCAGGTGTTGCGCATGGAGCGATTGGTCAAGGATCTACTGAACCTGTCCTCCTTGGAAACATTGTCCAGTATCGATCCTAAACCGGTCCAAATAAGCGAGTTGTTGTCATCCTTGGTTGGGGAATATAAGTTCCTGGCAGATTCCCGTAACATCAAAATAGACTCTCGTCTTCCCAAGGGGCTCGTCATCCAGGGAGATGAGCAAAAACTGCACCGCGCACTATCGAATATTTTGGATAATGCCGTCAAGTATAACGTGGATGGAGGACAGATTGCGCTGAGGGGCGATCTCTCTGCTGCCGGACTGACGGTAACAGTCGCCAATACAGGCCCAGGTGTTGCCGAGGCGGATATCCCCAGGGTGTTTGACCAATTTTACCGGGTTGAAAAATCTCGATCAATCGAGCACGGGGGCTCCGGCCTCGGGTTAAGCATCGTCAAAAGGATCGTTGAACTTCATGGGGGCGATGTAACATTCGAAAGCGAACAAGGTGGATGGACTCAAGTGACCGTCAGCTTGCCTCGGTACCGGGAGAAAATTTTGGCATGAGTACTACGGGGAGGCAAGTTGTATTGGAGACAGTTTTTTAACGAACTGTCATTATGTTTGAACAAGTTAAACTATTTGATCAAGGAAGCAAACAAGATCCCTTGGAATTCGATTCCCGTTTTGGGAACCGAACCGGCATCCGTAAAACGGATTCGAAGTTGTTGCGGCTCGACGCCAGGTATCCGGTTTTACTGCAAACCCGTCACCCTCGTCCGGTGCCGGGAAATCAGGGGAGAAAATCGTTTCTCTGGTCGAGTTATCGGGAAGTAGTTGTGTGAGATGACTTCGGCGTTTATTATCAATGAGTTACGAGGAGCGCGGGCTTTGAGACTGTTTTGCGGTAGGTCGGCGTTCCCTCCACCAGAAATACATAATATTATCAACGAACTGCATTATCGGGGAGCCGCTTGGAGTACTTTTGGGGTACTTTGAGCGGCTCGAGCTGTATACTCTTCCACAAATATCGACCCGTCGTTGTGCGGGTCAAATAAATAAATCAAATTGCGAACATTCCCCCCTGTGTCAGGATAGTTGTCGCATGATCTAGATCTTTGTATAATGGAGTTTCCTTGGGGGCGGAGGAGGATCGTTTATAATTCCCTGTTGCTTTTTCCAAGATTGCAATCCGCACATGCAACGATCAGATTATCCATCCTATGCTCTCTAACCTTTGACCAAGGTATTTTATGGTCAATATGTAATTCAACGCCAGGGGCTCTACGACCACAGTACTGACAAGTAAATGAATCTCTCTTTAGGACAAGAAAACGCATGCTTGCCGGAATACTACGTCCCTTTGGTTTCTGCTGAATTGGTTCATGGTCAAGTGATAACCACTGAATTTTTTTCCTGATGGTGTCTAGGTATACCCAAGAAGAACCATAAGATCTGGTAGATGGATATAACAACCTTTGCAGCCACTTTTCTGTTTCTAAATGAATTACACAATAATAACCGCTGTTCTTTTTAACTACTGAAGTCCAATAATCTGTGAGTCCAAAAAGTTTGGAGCCCACCGTTAGTCCTCGTAAATGATTGATATTTTTGTTTTGAAAAATGCCAGAATGCCAACTTACCAATGTTGAGCTAGCAACAATCGGCCCCCCTGTCCACCTCATATAAACGGTTTGCCCAGGATAGAGTTTCGTATCGTTTATTGGTTTAAATCTCTTATGTGTTTGGCAAAATATCCTTACCTCCGGCTTTTTCGCTGATCCAGCGAC
Source organism: Spirochaetota bacterium (assembly GCA_041655115.1). Lineage (GTDB taxonomy): Bacteria > Spirochaetota > UBA4802 > UBA4802 > UBA5550 > JBBAGC01. Next base: position 2,118 of record JBBAGC010000181.1, read on the forward strand.
ATAATTTGGGTCACGGATTGCAATATGCTCAATGTCTTTCACTGCAAGAGATTTGTCTATTTCTTGCTTTAGATTGTTATAGAATATCTTGTAACGCTTCGCCGTTCTATGATCGGATAACAAATAATCTTTGCTGACAATTTCGTGGTGATCATATTTAACTGGCATTTCAAACTGGTCAGAAGTCAAATCGTAAACATTGCCATCGAGAATGTTGAAATAATGGCTTTTGCCTTCGCTGAGAATTATTTTCGCAATTTCTCCTCCTATGATTTCCTGCAAAGCAATGGCTGAAATAGCACACTGTCCGTAACTCGGGTTTTTGATGTTCCACTCATTATAATAGGCCGTCTCCTTACTCCAGAACTTGGCAAAATATTTTTTCGCGTAATTATTCATATTCCTCATGATGAACCATCTCGAATAATGACATTATTACCATATTGCCATGTCCATGGGGGTCACGTCAAGTAATGTTTGCAATTTCGCGTAACGAGTCCATCGATATCTTCCGATTACGCTGCCTTTCGTAGTGCTGTCCGTTGCTCTTCTATGAGCGCCGGTCTCACATAACATCTTCCTGTCGACCAGTCCTCGCCATATTCAATCAGGTAGGCGCTGACAAGGCGAAGATACCTATCCATGCCGGGGAAGATGCCCACAACCCGGGACCTCCGCCGAATCTCCCGATGGAGGCGTTCGATGATGTTGGTGGAACTGATCTTTCGACGATCAAAGCAGGAGAACGTCATAAACTGAAGGGCATCCTCCACGCCTTCGTCCAGAACCCTCATAGCGCCCGGGAACCGCTTCTCATACTCATCGATCAGCATCCGCGCCGTCTGATAGGCTCGTTTCTTTGTTGGCTGCAGCCAGATGGTTTTAAGCTTTGCCGCAAAGGATGCCTTTTCCTTGTGCGATACATGGGCCATGACGTTGCGCATGAAGTGAACCTTGCACCCGCTGCCGGCTGCACCCCAGGAAGGCCTTCTGAAGGGCCTTCCTGAGCCCCCGGTGGGCATCGGATACGCACAACAGCCAGACCGTCCCCTTGAGGCCCTCAAAAAGACTGCCGTAGGTTTCCTCCGACTCATTCATCATGGGCTCACAGGCAAGGATATCCCGACGACCGTCTAAGGTAATGCCGGCAACGACCAGAACCGCCATGCTGATGACACGACCGTCAAAACGAATCTTCTCATAGAGGGCATCAACCCAGATAACAGGATATTCCTTCTCCAAAGGTCGGCTCCGAAACTGGGCAACCTGCTCAGCAAGACCCTTCGTCATCGCCGAAACCTGACCTGCAGAGATGCCTTCCATGCCCAGTGATTGTGCCAAACACTCCATCTTGCGCGTCGATACTCCGTTTATGAAGGCTTCCCTGTACAACTTGCATCAGCGCCTGTTCCGATCGCTTCTTCTCGGTCCTGGCGGAGCTTCGGAACCAGAAGATACATGGTACCCAGGCGGGTATCAAACCGCCGGACGCGGGTACCCGAAAAATGCGTTGCCCGATCTGAACTGTGCTTCCCCTTGACCGCGCCCACTTTTAGCTCCGACTCAACATCCATCTTCCGCGCCGTCAACCACTGAAGCATCGAATACAGAGGATCCGCCTCACCCATAAAATACAGTAGTAATTTTTTGTACGCTGCAGCATCATAACCACCGGCCATCGCTCTGTCTCCTTTCGGTAGTGTTTTAGCAAACACCATTTTAGGAGATATCGATGGCCTCTACAATAAATCAAATTGCGAACATTCGTTTACACTACCGTTCGCCCCGGCAAGTGTCTCAATCCCACGAACATAATAAACATTATTATGCTGACTCAGGCGAAGGCCCGTTCCGGATCATTTTCGAGGTTTGCCGGCGTGGAGAATATTCGACCGAAAAATCCCTCCGGAAGGGAAAAATGGTCGAATACTCGACCATGCGCGGAGCCTGTCATTGAAAGAAAGGAGGTTCATTTATGAATCAAATACCGATGATGCCCCGTTCACATCTCCAATCTTTCGTTACGCGCAGAAAGGGCGGAAGCGCATCGATTCCATCCGCGTCCGGCCGGCGCGCGAATCGGATTCTCAGGGAAGGCCTGGAGGTCACGATCGGCAACCGTGCCGAGGCCGTGATCCTGCGGAAGTTTATCTTCTGGACTGGCCGCCTCTGGGATTTCGACCAGTTCATGCACGAGGAACGTGCGCGTGGGGAACAGGAGTTCCAGGATGATCCGCCCGAAAGCGGCTGGGTGGGAAAAACGGCGGACGATTTTCTCAGGGATTAGATGCCCTCCTTGAACAGGCACGCAATCAGGAGACATCTCAAGTCGCTTGTCCGGAAGGGATTTCTCTGCGAGCGGGAAGATCTCGTGTATCCGTGGGAGCACGCGCTCCAATACCGGGTGGATCTCGTCAAGCTCCGAAAGGCCTTGGCCAGACGGGGATATCACCTGGATAAGTGCGATTTCGGCTGAGTGATGAAACGACGGGACTGCCGGCAAAATCTAAAAGAACACCAGGGAGGTGCGCAAATGAATCTGGGACTGGATGTCGGGTACGGGGACGTGAAGGCCGTTTACCAGCACGAGGGAATTCTGGAGATGCTCAAGTTTCCCACAGCGATCGCGTACGCGGAAAGGGAGGTCGGAGACCTGTCGGCCTTTGCTGGGGCCGAGGAGTACGACAACCGGGGCAGGAGATACCGCGTCGGCGCCTTTTCGACGCGGAGCTTCGAGTTCATGAAGAGGTACTCGCCCCTCTTTGTTTTCAAGGCGGTGGAGAAAATCCACGGGAAAACCGGCGAACTCGTCACGGATGTCGCCATGGGACTCCCCCTTTCCCATTACACGGACGCGAACCTGGAGGAACTCGTTCCTCTCCTGCAGCGGATCGAGGTGGGCCGCGAGGTCCTGGAATTAAGCGCTAGTTTCTATCCCCAGGGTCTCGGGGTTCTCGCGGACTACCGGCTGTCCCAGACGGGGGGCGTGAACGCGCGGACGGACCGTAACATGATCATTCTCGACATCGGGTTCAACACCGTGGAC
>JBBAGC010000182.1:0-5161 GCA_041655115.1 Spirochaetota bacterium
AACCAGGTTGGACAGATTTAAAACAAATAATAGAGTTTGAGAAAACCCAAAACTTGTTGGTTATAGCTTGTGGGACTTGTTATATAATGAACCCAAACGACACAAAACCAATTCAAGTTTTTGGAGCTAGTTTTTCAGATATTTTTAAAGCAAATAAAAACAGACTTGTATTGCAAGACCAAACAGATTTGACAATTGTTGAAGCTGACGGGACACATTGGAACACGGAAAGAATTTCGATGGACGGATTTTCTAAAATTAAAGTTGAAAAGAATTTGGTTCTGGGACTTGCATCTAATCCAATGCACGATGCAGATGAATGGCTTGAGTTTAAATATGACCTTGATACCAAAACTTTGACAGGTGGAAGTTTCTATCCATCTGAGAACAAAAACCTTAGTGGAAAATATGATAACAGAAAAGTTTGATTGTTCTTGTTGTGCCTACAAGGCATTTATAGAACAATCTAATGGTTCATATGACTTTTGCCCAGTTTGCTGTTGGGGAGACGACCCAATTCAACTTGACGACCCAAACTATGAAGGTGGTGCAAATCGAGTTTCACTAAGACAAGGACAAAGGAATTTTATTGAATTTGGTGCTTGCGAAATAGAGATGATTAAAAATGTAAGACAACCAACACAGCAAAAACAATGAGACGAAAAAGAATCAACCATCAAGTTGATATTTTCTGTGACATGTTTTCAGGGTGGAGACTTGCCAACGACATGGACACACTCATTCAATTGCAATCAGGACAATTCACTTTTGACTTTGTATCAAACACAGTAAAACTTAATGGTTTTCCATACGAAAAAGAGTTTCATATGTTAACTGAAATCTCAGCATGGTTTGATAAGGATTTAGCAGACAATAATATTGACAAGGTTTCAATTCTAAAGGCGACACTAATCGTTGACTTCATTTCAACTGTAACAGATGGAAAACCGAAATTCAGGACTAAGAAAATAATTGAAATAAATCTCAAAATGAAATCCTCAATATTGACTGACGAAAAAGAATACTTGGTAGTCAAAGAAAAGACAATGGAGTATCATTATGTTGAGAAGAAATAATATACGAAAGAATGACAAGAGAAATGGCTTATGACATTTGCACTGGTTATAGCAGGGCTGAACGAATAAACATCAATTTTTGGTTCGTTTTTGAATAGTGGTTCAGGCTGAAAATACCTTGTTGAACACAAGTAATTAATTGATAGTGCCAAAATTATATTGTAACGTTTCATGCTTCATTCGCTGTCGCTCGTTTGTCCTTTGTCATATCCTTTTTTAGAGTCAAAAAATCCTTGCTTTTATAAAACCTTTCTTATTATATAATTTATTGCATTCAATTAAGGAAACTTTGCATAAGTAAGTGTTAAATGAAAGTCGTGGAGGCTTTTTCTTATTTATATGTGATAGGCAGAATTAAAGAAGTATTTCCTGCATTTAATATTGATGATCTTTTTAAAAATAAACCAAATTAGAGGAATTTGTAGCAATGAAAACTGTTCACTTGCTTTCTATACCGGTATTCATCATTGCCTTAGTAGCACTAATAATTTTTATCAGATGCGGAGGAGGTCCGGAAATGAAAAAAATAACAGACTTGACTACTTCGGACCTGTGGCTGGGTACTCGCATAGAGATGCCTGGATTGTCTTCTTCTGTCCGAAAGATCTTTGGCAGTGATATAGAACTAAGGTTTCAAAAGAATGGAAAGTGTATTATCAATATATCCGGCAAGGATTATAATGCAAAATGGAAACTAAAAGGAGATGAAATTTATATTCGTGGAAAAGAAATAAATACAAAAGGAGATTTTAATTTTGGCAGCCCTTTTATTGAGGACGACATTCCCATATTGAAGCTGCATAATATTCATGATTATTTTGTAATCTTTTACAGGGAAAAAGATATTTTGGATGATTGAGGTATAGAATTAGATTTGCCATGTTAAGATCAAATAAATTCAGGAATTACTTTGATTTTTTTAGGAGGTAGTTATCCTGCCACAGGGGTGTATATGATTTATAAAATATAAGGTGGTATCATCTGCCCTGAGTTAGAAACTTTAAGGATATTTTTAATTTTATAAAAAATAGGTTCATTTTGCATCTGCTATAGATGCATAATAAAACGGTTGACTATGTTATAAAAAACTATAAATTTGAATATAGTTAAATAAGTATCTGTAACTTTATATAAACTGGAAAGGATTATGCAAAGCGGAGAAATGGGAAAAAAGGTGGCACTTCTTAAAAAAAGTGTCAGCTTTGATAATCACATACTGCGTCATTATATAAAAAAGCATTCCCTTGAAGAAAAGGATTCCATAGTCCTGGGGGTTCTTCTTGAGTTAACAGATCAGGGTAAAACAGATATAAAAACTCACTACAATGTTATTGCTAATGCAGCAGAGCTTTCATCAATGGATGTATATCATGGCATTAACACTTTGCACAGGTACAGATTAATAGATTACAAGCCTCAAGGAAATTTTGTTCATATCTCATTTAATGAGATTGATGATAATATCGAAGAGATTGCCCTTGCTTATGCTAATGCAAGAAAAATAAAACATCTTCAGGATGATGTGTCATATATGAAAAGGATGGACTATGTTCCATCTGAGGATTTGTTTGACAGGATTTCCCCGCTTGTTGGGAAGCTTATTGGAGCTAAAATTGCCGAAGCATTTCGCGCACTTGTGAACTATGTTAATGACAGGCTTGAATCAGCTTTGAGCGGGAAGATGTGGCGTTTCAGATATCTTGCATTTAGAAGCGGTTTGCCTATTGGAGAGGTGATTTTAAAGGAAAGCCTTGCCTGTGTTGTTGATGAGGCGCTTGTTATAGAGAAAAAGAGCTCGCTTCTTTTAGGGCATGCTTCCCGCCATGGAGATGAGGCTATTGATAGAGATATTGTTGTGGCTATGCTTTCTGCTATAATGGATTTTGTCCGCACATCTTTTAAAAAAACTAAAAAACAGGATGATGAGTCTGATGCTTTGTTAAACAGCATTGAATTTGGTAATTCAAGAATTCTTGTTCAGGAAAGCCCATATTTTTATAGTGCCTTTGTTGTGCAGGGCGCACCAGGCATAGATTTTATGACAAAGAGCGATTCCCTGAAATTGTCTATACATGATTCCTTTAGCACAAAGCTTAGAAGATTTGATGGATCAATGTATGGCCTTGAGGGGATTTCTGTAATGTTAGCGGAATTCATTACAGGCATGAATATGGTTTCTGTTCCAGGCTATGGTGGTGAGAGAAATTTTAAAAAACTTAAAATTGCTGCAGGCATTGTAGCAATTTTTATTGTAACATTATTAAGTTTAGCAATCAAAAATAAGATATATGATTATCGTCTTGAAAAAAAATTTTATAGTACTATAGAGAATAAATTAGAGAAATTTTCCTATGATGTTAAAATAAAAGCAAAGGGCGAAGTTCTTAAAATTACCGGTCTTGTAAGCAATCCGCTTATATCTGAAGAAATGGATAAAATTGCAGCAGGATTTCCGGAAATAAAAACAGTGGATAATAGGACTGTTGTTGCAGATTTCAGAACAGCTGAAAAGTATCATAAAAATTTTATGGAACTTGAGCAGAAGTTTTATGATCTCCAGCTTCTTCTTATCCGGCAGGAGCTGGAAAAAATTGTTATCCAGTTTCCAATTGGCGTTGATACAATGGGGAGCAGTCAGATGCTCCAGGTTAGGAGGATATATGAGATTGTAAAGGAATATCCTCGGATAGAGCTTGATATTATAGCGTTTAATGATCCCCAGGGAGGATTTGAAGTTAACAAAAGGCTTGCACAGGGAAGGATGGAAGCGGTTGGTTCATATCTTGAATCTCTTGGGATAGCCAGGGAAAGGATTCATCTTACTAAATTTAATCCTGATATTATTTCTGCTGATCCACGCTATGCAGGATATATAGATAGGAGAGGTATAATGCTTTTTCCCAGGGTGGAGGAGTAGCAGAATTACAATCAACAGGTTTAATTTTTATATTATAATTGAATTGATTTTCAAATTAAAATTCTTGACAGCATGATAGTGTAATTATTTTCTTAAGTAGAATGTAGAATAGGATTTAGCAATGTTTTTCTGCCAAAGGAGTGTTGGATGCCTGGCGCATATAAATGGAAAGTTGTAATGATGGGAGATTTTGCTGTTGGTAAAACAAGCCTTGTGCGCAGGTTTGTTTACGATGAGTTCAGCGACTCTTATTTAACAACAGTTGGTGTTAAGGTAACAAAAAAAGAGGTGTCTCTTAATGACAATGATATCTCTCTTCTTTTATGGGATATTGCTGGCAGTGATAATTTTAATTTCATAACAGCTGAGTATCTGCGTGGTGGCTTAGGGGGTATAATTGTTGCAGATATAACAAGAGAGAGATCTTTGGAAAGCATTCCTGATCATATTGATACGCTTCTTGCCTGTAATCCTTCAGTTAAGATTATTGTGGCTCTTAACAAGCTTGACCTTGTAAAAGAAAATGACGAGAGGCTTATATATTTAAAATCTGATGAGTTCAGGAAGAGTCTTAATGGAGAACCTTCTATTTTATTTACAAGTGCCCTGAGTGGTGAAAACGTTGAAATACTTTTTTTATCATTAGCAGATAAAATTTTAAAGAGTAAGGTCTATGAGTGACAGGGTTGATTTTACATTACTTGACAGGTTTGGCTTTTATTACGGAATGATAGATAATGATCTTATGTTGCACTTTGAAAATGATGCAGTATATGATTTCCTTTCTGTTAAACCTGATCTGTTAAATATTCATCTTACTGATTTGTTTAATGAGACAATCGGGTTAGAGCATGAAGTTCAAAAAGTTGTTACTGGTGAAAAACAGGAGTTCAGCATAAGGAATATTAACAGAGTAAATGAATATGAAATTTTTTTTAACCTTTATTTTTTGAATCGTAATTATAAAGGCTATCCTGCTGTTGTTGTTATAAAAAATGTTACAAACGAAGTATTATTTTATCATTCCCTTCAACAGAGCAGAAATGAAATTCAGCTTTTGCAGCACGAGCTTCTTGATAAAAATTACGAGCTGGATAAAATAAACATAGGGCTTGAAGCCAAGGTTAGTGAAAGGACAAAACAGTATCAGGAAAGTTCAGATCTTAGG
>JBBAGC010000183.1:0-5153 GCA_041655115.1 Spirochaetota bacterium
TGATCGCAGGTATTTGCACCAGTAACCAGTTTTTCATTAAGAAAAAGGTCAACTATAGAATCAGTTAAATCCGCAGGTGCTCCTGTTATTACGGATATATTGTTTTGCTTAAAAAGCTGTTGTGCTCTGCTGCCCATTCCGCCAGCTATGATACATTTTACATCCTGGGTAGCCAGCCATTGGGGAAGAACCCCTGGCTCATGTGGAGGAGGCGTAAGAGTTTCTTTTTTTATTACTTTTTTTTCAGATTTGTCCACTTCAAATATATCAAAAACGTCACAGTGTCCAAAGTGCATACATAATTTTCCGCTTGTAGACGGTATTGCAATTTTCATTTTATTTTCCCTCGACTTTTGAAATTAATTGATCTACAATAGATTTAAAGTTTTTTGAGCCTAATGATGTTGATTCCTTTTCATCTGTAGAAAAGGGTTTGCCGTTGTCTCCTCCTGATGTTATTACAGGATCAAGTGGAAGTTTTCCTAAAAAAGCCACTCCCATTTCTTCGGCCATTTTTTCTCCTCCTCCTGATTTGAATATATCAATTACCTCGGAGCAGTGGGGGCACTGGAATCCTGACATATTTTCAACAACTCCAAGAATAGGAAGGTTTATTCTTTTGCAGAATGTAACAGATTTTCTTACATCCAGAAGGGATATATCCTGAGGAGTAGTGACAATAACAGCTCCAGCAGGGTCTTTTATTAGCTGGCACACAGAGAGTGGTTCATCTCCTGTTCCCGGAGGGGAGTCAACTACAAGATAGTCCAGATCTCCCCATTCTACATCCATTATAAATTGTTTAATTGCATTGTGTTTTAGCGGACCCCTCCAGACAACAGGTTCACTGCTGTCAGGTAAAAGTGACCCTATTGACATTACTTTAAGGTTGTTGCTGTGCTGAACAGGCGTAATCCTGTTTTGCTGCTGATCCAGGGGTATTTTTTCTATTCCCAGAAGCTTGGGCACACTTGGACCGTGGATGTCAACATCCATAATCCCTGTCTTTTTTCCGGAAGCTGCTAATGAAGCTGCAAGGTTTACAGCCACAGTGCTTTTCCCCACTCCGCCCTTTCCGGAAAGAACAATTATTTTATGTTTTATCCTTGATAGAGTTTCATTAAGGCGTATTTCTTCCTGATCATTGTTTATCTGGTTTTTGTCATTTGGGTTCATCAATTCCTCCTTTTTTTACCATCTCACAATTCATTTAAAATAATTTCATTAAGTTTTTTTATTTCATTTATTGTATCTGGATTTTCCATGGTTCCATTATAGGTAATTATATCCTTGCCCTGTCTTTGTGCATGCAAAAAGGCATTGTCGCTGTTTATTTCTCCTGCAATGGTAATATTTTTTTTTCTGCAGAAATCCTTTATTTCACTGGTTATTTCTGGATTAATATCAGCTCTGTTTATGCATACCAGTGCTTTAATCCGGAAGTGATCAGCAAGCTCAAGTACACGCTTAAGGTCATGAAGAGCTGAAATATTAGGCTCTGTTACAGCTAAAACAAGCTTTACCCCTGTTATGGTTGATATAACAGGGCATCCTATTCCAGGAGGGCCATCAAGTATTATCGTGTCAAGATTGTTGCTTGAAGCCATTTTTTTAGCTTCCTCTCTTAGCTTTGCTACAAGCAATCCGCTGTTTCCTTCACCAGGGTCAAGCCTTGCATAAACTACAGGGCCTTTTTGAATTTCACCCAGGTAAACCTCGCCACAATTATTGTCATATCCTGAAATAGCCTGTTCAGGACAAAAAAAGGCACATACACTGCATCCTTCACAGCCTATTGGATCAATTACGAAATCATCCGAAATTGCATTAAACTTACAAAGCTTTACGCATTTACCGCAGCTGGTGCATTTTTCACTGTTTATGATATATTTTTGTCCATGATAAAAATCGTATTGGCTTTTCAATTCCGGGTTCAACAAAAGGTACAAATTCGCAGCATCTACATCACAGTCAACAGAAACGCAGTCTTTCTGAAGAGCTATTAAAGCAGCAGATATGCTTGTTTTGCCTGTACCACCTTTACCGCTTATAATTGCCAGTTCTTTCATTAGTCCTCTTTTTTATTAATTTTTTTTAAAAAAACAGCTATGTTTTCCAGCTCATTGCTGTATCTGTTTATAAATGTTTTTTTGAAATCACCTGTTGAATAGGCAAAGGCAATTTCCCTTTCATAGGGTATTGTTGCAATAATATGGATTCCCTCTGTTTTACAGAATTTTTCTATTATGTTTGTTTTTTCTTTTTCATCATTTTTATTGATGAGTACTGAAAAATCAAGATTCATTGCTCTTGCTGCTTCTACTGAAAGCTTTAGGTCATTAAGCCCAAATGGGGTAGGTTCTGTAACAAGTATAAGATGATCACAGCCATTTACTGTTTCAACAAAGGGGCATGATGTGCCAGGAGGTGAATCAAAAATTACAAAGTCGCTTTTTATTTTTTTCGCCTTGTCTTTTACATATGAAATAATAGTTGCTGTCTGGATTTTGCCCAGGTTGAGCAGCCCTCCAAGGTAGTGAAGAGAGCCTTTTTTTGCCTGCTCAAAAATTCCAATAGGAACTTTTTCATAATAAAGAGCCCCTGTGGGACATACCAAAACGCATCCACCACAGGAGTGGCATAGATCAGGGAAAATCAGGGGCAGGTTGTTCACCATTGCTATGGAGCTGAACTTGCATATTTCTTCACATGCTGAGCAGCCTATGCACTGAATGCTGTTTAATTTAGGAATGTCAACAGAAACTGTTTCTGTTTTTTTGTTTCCCAGATTCAGAAACAGCGCTGTGTTTGGTTCCTCTACATCACAGTCAGCCAGAACAACATTATATCCTTTTTTTGTTATATATTCTGAAAGGGCAACTGATATTGTGGTTTTACCAGTACCCCCTTTCCCGCTTGCTATTGCAATGTTCATTAATTATCTCCTTTTTACCAGTGCCCGCTTACATTTGCTGATTCGGTTTTTTCCAGATTTCCTGAATCCAGGGCTTTGAGCGCTTCTTTAACTGTGCCTGATGCACCTGTGTAAATTTCAATTCCTGCTGTGTTAAGTGTTGTAAATGCCTTGGGTCCAACATTTCCTGTAATTACTTTTTTTGCACCTGAGTCTATTATGTTTTTTGCCGTTTGTATGCCAGCGCCCTGAACAGATTCAAGTTTAACAGGGTTTCCCATATAGATGAAGCTTTCATCAGAGGTGTCAAATATGATAAATCCCGCAGCCCTGCCAAATCTGGGATCTATTGTTGCATCCATTGTTTCACCTGTTGCTGTTACTGCTATTTTCATTTTTTATCCTCCAATCTTTTATTCTATACCAATATAATATGCACGAATTGTGCCAGGTGTGATAAAAAATTTAGTTTGCGCTATTATTTGTTGTTTTATGAGATTTTTTGCAGAAAAAAAGGGTATCAGGGGGGAATCTGCCTGGATTATAAAAAAGAAATTTTTTATTTTTACTAGTTTACTTGTGCATAAAAAGATTTATGTTGCATATTGCAATTCTTTTTGCATTGGCAGATTGCATAATGCAACCTATTGTGGTTCTTCAATATTATAAAGCTTCATTTTTCTCCATAGTGTGGACTTGTCTATGTCAAGTGCTAAGGCTGTTTCCTTTCTATTCCAGTTATGGATTTTAAGGATTTTTTTGATATATTGAGCCTCCATGTCTTTTAATGAGGCTTGCACATTGTTTATGCTTTCTTTTGTAAGGTAGTTAGGCAGATGATGTTTTTGAATATAGTGTTCCTTGCATAGGATAAATGAGTGTTCTATAATATTTTCAAGTTCTCTTATGTTTCCGGGAAAATCGTGGTTCATTAGAATGTTAATTCCATCATCTGACATGCCTGTAATATTCTTTGATTTAATAATGTTGTACATGCCTATGAAATGTTTAATTAAAAGGGGGATATCCTCCTTTCGTTCTGACAGGGGCGGTATTCTGATTTTCATAACATTGAGTCTGTAGTAAAGATCCTGCCTGAACTTTTTGCTTTTTACCTCATCTTCCAGGTTTCTGTTTGTAGCTGCAACAATACGAACATCAGCCAGTACTGGTTTTATGCCACCTAAGGGCTCATAGGTTTTGTCCTGAATAAAGCGCAACAGCTTTGCCTGAACATTGATTGAAAGCTCGCCTATTTCGTCAAGAAAGAGGGTTCCGCCTTCTGCAAGGGCTATTTTTCCTGGCTTGTCTTTTTTTGCATCAGTAAAGGCGCCAGCCTTGTATCCAAATAGTTCTGATTCTATAAGGTTATCAGGTATGGCAGCACAGTTAACAGGTATAAGCCTTTTCCCGTTTCTTTTGCTTAAGTTGTGAATTGCGTGAGCTATGAGTTCTTTTCCTGTGCCACTGGCTCCTTCAATTATTACTGAGCTGTCGCTTTCAGCTATATCAGGGAGAATTTTAAAAAGCTCCTGCATGTGTCTGTTTTTACTTACTATGTCTTCAAAGGTGAACCCTGATTTAAGTGTTTTACGCAAGCTGGTTATTTCACTTATATCTCTGAATGTTTCCACACCGCCAATTATTGTGCCATTTTTGTCTTTTAAAACAGCTGTGTTTATGCTTATTGGAATTTTTTCACCTGTTTTTTTTATTATGTATATGGTTTTATTTATTAAAGGCTTACCAGTTGTAATGGTTTCTTTTAATGCACAGGAGTAGTCGCAGATGTTGGACTGGAATATTTCGTGGCAATGCCTGCCTATTGCATCGTTTTTACTTATTCCTATAATTTTTTCAGCTGCCCTGTTTATGGAGGTTATGTGAAATTCAGTATCAACAGTAAAAACTCCGTCAATTATACTGTTAAGAATGATATTTAAAATGTCGTTTTTATCAGGTTGCATTATGCAATGTCCGGTTTAAAGGAGTTTTTTACAGAGTGCATTCAATAGGAATAAGAAGATTAATGGTTGAACCATTGTTTTGCCATTCTGCAGGGCATAAAAATTTTATCAGGTGTATTCCCCTTCCTCTTTCAATTAAAGGGGGCGGAGCCTGAAAAAAATTTTTTGAAAACTGGAATCCATCCCCTTCATCAGAAATCATTACCTTTATGCAGTTTTTTGTTTTTTTTATAATTACTGAAATTTTTTTCTCAGGGTTCCAGTGGTTGCCA
>JBBAGC010000184.1:0-5117 GCA_041655115.1 Spirochaetota bacterium
AGGACCCGCATCCTGGACCGCACCGCCTCCTGCTGAACGGATAGTATCTCATCGGACGAGAGAAGTTTCAGGTCCCAGGGAACGTGGATGAACACGTCCCCCGGCTCCAGGAAGAAGGACAGGTCATTGAAGAAGGACTCCGCTTCCGGGCGCGTGGGAAGGACCGCGAGAGTGGTGTGGTTCAGACGTTTGAAGGCGAGGGCAAGTATCAGGGCCCGTGACGAGCCGTGAAGCCCCGCGGCCACGAGCTGTTCCCGCCCTTCCGAGAGGCTGTCCAGGAATGCAGTCAGGACAGGGTCGATGCTGTAATGTTTCCTCGCAACAGTTTTTTTCATGAAATGACTGCCGAAGGGTCAGGCCAGTTCCAGCATTCGGGACAGGGCAGCCCGGGCGGGCAGACGGGTGTCTTCGGGAACGGTTACCACGTACTGTGTTTCTTTTAAAGCCGCCAGGACATCCGTGAGTTCAATCTTCTTCATGTCCTTGCAGACAAGAGAATCCGCCGCGGGAATAAAGGTTTTTCCGGGGTATCGTTTTTTGAGTTCGTGCAGGATGCCTGTTTCAGTTCCGATGATGACTCTGTCGGCAGGCGTCTTTCCGGCGAATTCTATGATAGCCGAGGTGCTGCCCGTGAAGTCCGCCAGGTCGATTACTTCCGGGGAGCACTCGGGGTGAACCGCCAGGGGAGCACCGGGATGGTCCCGCCTGATCTTGCGTATGTCCTCGGCCGTAAGCCCCTGATGGACCGGGCAGACACCCTCCCAGGGGATGACGGACGTGTCGGTAAAGCGTGCCACGTACCGGGCCAGGTTGCCGTCGGGCGCCATGATGATTTCCGGCGCGTCGATGCTCCGCACCACCTTGACGGCGTTGCTCGAGGTGCAGCATATATCGCTGAGGGCCTTCGTTTCGGCCGTCGAGTTCACGTAGGTGACAACGGCAGCCCGGGGATGACGCCTGCGAGCATCCTCAAGTTCCTTCGCGGTGATCCTGTCGGCCAGGGGACAGCCGGCGTCGGGTACGGGAAGAAGAACCGTCTTTTCCGGTGCCAGAATTGCCGCCGTTTCCGCCATGAACCGCACGCCGGCGAAGACAATGCAGTCGGCTGCGGTCCCGGCTGCTTCAATGCTGAGGGCAAGGGAGTCTCCCAGAAAATCGGCACAATCCTGTATTTCACCGGCCTGGTAGTAATGGGCCAGGAGAACGGCGTTTTTTTTCTTCAGCAGGTCCCGAATCTCTTCCTGCATTTCCTTCACTGTCATGACGTACCTCCACCTGCCGGACCCGGCTCCCTCCGTCGCCTGCCGGTAAAATAATACTTCTATCCCAGAAATCGCTAATATTCAAGCCGGAATCACTCTTCAGGTCACCACGGGCATTGACGGTCCCGTCGCGCGCTTTCTTTCATCCCCTTCAGGCACCGGGCATCGGATTTATTGACAACAGTGGACTCTTCCTATATGAAGATAAAATGTCGAAGGGATGACAGGCCATGAAGACCGTTGAAGAATGTCTGACACAGATCCTTGATTTTTTTCACCCTCTGGGTGTCGAGAAGGTTCCTCTCAAGGAGACGCTGCATCGTGTCCTTGCCGAAGATATCTATTCATCCCGCTCTATCCCCCCCCACGATAATTCCGCCATGGACGGCTACGCCCTGAAGGGGGAAGACCTGCGGAAGGCCTCGAAGGAACATCCCGTGAGGCTCCGTTCCGTGGAAGAAATTCCCGCCGGCCGGGCGCCGGAACGATCCATCGGCAGCGGGGAAACGTCGCGGATCATGACGGGAGCCCCGATTCCCACGGGTGCCGACACGGTTGTAAAGATCGAAGACGTCGAGATCGCCGGCGGAGAAGTCTCCTTTTTTGCTCCCGCAGCTGAAGGAGAGAATATACGGCGACGGGGCGAGGACGTCGTGGAAGGGGAGTGTGTCATCGCCGCAGGAACTCTCATCGGCCCCGCCCACATGGGCATGCTGGCGGCGACAGGAAATGCCCTGGTACCGGTTTTTCAAAAGCCGCTGGTGGCGGTCATCGCCACAGGCGATGAACTCATAGACGTGGACGGCGATCCTTCATCAGGAGGAGTCGTGACCAGCAACAGCTATTCCCTCTACGGTCAGATCATTGAAGCCGGGGGCATTCCGCTCCCCCTCGGAATCGCCCGGGACAACCGGGATGACCTGCTCGCCCACTTCAGCGAGGCGAAGGAGCGGGCCCATGTCATCATTTCTTCCGGGGGCGTGTCCATGGGTGATTACGATTTCGTACAGGATGTCTTTACCGAACTGGGCGCCCGGGTTCTCTTCGATACCGTGGCCCAGCGGCCGGGTAAACCCTTCACCTATGCCACCATGGGTGAGATTCCCTTTTTCGGATTGCCGGGTAACCCCGTCTCGGCCATGATGTCCTTCGAACAGTACGTCAGGCCCTCCCTGCTGAAAATGACGGGACACCGGACCATTTTTCGCAGGACTATCAAGGCCGTGCTGGAAGACACCTTTGTCAAGAGAGGCGACCTCACCTATTTTGTCAGGGGTATCGTAACCTGGCGGGACGGGAAATTCACCGTCGTGACTACCGGTGATCAGGGTTCCGGAATCCTGAAGTCGATGGTCCTGGCCAACGGTATCATCGTTCTTCCCCGAAACATGACCACGGCGCGAAGAGGCGAGGAGGTGACGGTCCAGCTTATCGACAATGGACTGCTCACATCGATGAAGCCCGACTATCTCGACTATTCATCCTGAGCCCGGAACGGGCCATCATCGTCATTGACAGCCCCGCTCGATTTCTGTATGCATAACCCTCGCGGAAGTGCCAAGGTCACTGGTGGGCCTCCTGGACTTCAAATCCAGTGTGAGGGGCTAGTAACCTCTCAGGTGGGTTCGATTCCCATGCACTTCCGCCAATTTTATTCAATTTTATGATGATTCCGGTACAGGTCGTTGATATTGTTGTCCTCGCTGTAGAAACCCCTGTCCATGACCAGATTGATCTTGTCATATCCGAAGAAATCGATGTCAGCCGGAAGATGCTTCACTGTCTTCACATCGGGAATAGTGCCTGCAAGCTTTCGGCAGTACAAAGGAAGATTGGATTCCTCCCCGAACAATAACGCGAGATTGATCTGCGGAAGAGGTTCATGATCTTTGTTCATCCCGTATCTGACCTGGCGTAAGCATCTGGAATAGCTCGATATGGAGGTCGTTTCATACGCTCAGTACTCGTTCTCGCCCCGTCTTTTCCCTTGCAGCCGGAAAAACCGATTCTTGCCACCTTCGGAAATAGATACGAACAACTCACTGCTCCTCTGAGAAGGCATGTGCTTGCCGTAAGGATGCTTATGCGTGGCTGCCCATTTCGAAAAACGGCTCAAAGGATTTCTGTCCTCCATGATGAGGTAGTATGTCGTGGACAAGGTCTGTTTGTATGTGCCGGGAAAACACTTTCTCAAATCCGCGGTAATCCCGAGCTTCTCACCGATGGCGTCAAAAAGGTAAGTCGCCCCGTAAAAACTGCGGGATAGAGACCTTTGCATTTTGTCATTTCGAGGAGCATAGCGACGAGAAATCCATGTCCCGAGCAAAGCGAGGGATCTTTGAGGCTTCTCACATGCGTTCGAAGTGACAGGGGAAAGGTCGAAATGACAAAACCGATAGTTTTTAAAGGTCTCGGATACATTCTCTAGAGGAACCGGACCTCTTTTATGGACTGTGTCATGATTGCCGGGATCATCAGCAACCATTCTTTTTCTGGTCGGGATGATCTCCTTTGTCTCGGGATCAACCCGTCCGGTGCATTTACGTTTGGCCCGCGACTGCTTTTTCTCTCTATCCCAGCAGGATAGCGATTCATAAGCATAAGTGATTCCTGTGTGTCTGCTGGTCTGATATACAATCGCCGCCATCGGGCGCCTCCCATGAATCATCGTTACAACGTTACATTACTCCGGAAAGGCAGGTTCAAGGGCTATACTATGCAAGAAGTGTTGGGTGAACTCGATCTGATTGAATGCTTCGAAGTTCCGGGCCAGAGACTCCAGCTCGGCGAAACAACCAAACACCAACTGGATCTCTATAGTGAACTGAGAGTCACAACTCCCGCCTCGTTACAATGAGTCGGGAACACAAGTTTCCATGATTCATGCAATTTTACGGAAAAACCTCAAGGAGAAAACGCACAAATACTAAGTTATTTTAAGCTACTAGGAGAATACAAACTTTTTTCGAAACTGAACTAGAAAGTAGTTGACAGGGGCAAATTGTTGTGCTATTTTGATTATAACAATTGTTAGTTAGGTGCCTTATGAGAGTGCTTTCGTGGTCCTTGAGCAAAAAGGTGTTTTTTACACAACCGGATTCTCAAATGCCAAACCATAAAGCATTTTGTTTTCGTTCAATCCTGTTTCTATTTTTACAGCTTCTTTTTTTTCATCATGCTTTCTCCTGCTCGCTATCACGCTTGACAACTGATGATAACAAGAATGAAGATCATTTGGTAATACCGTCTTCTCTCTTCTTTGCTCTCGCAGTTACTTTTTATGAAAGGATGCTTCCGTTCATGGCGAGCCTGTCCTTTACTGAATCACTTATACAACTTGTGGCAAGTCATGAGGGGCGAAGTGTTTCGGAACAGACTGCCATCAAGGTGACGATATGCCATCACTGTTTATGTCAAAATATGCTCACCATAAACATCTTTCTTAACAACAATACCTTCATGAAAACGTATGTTTGCTCATTGCCCAAGTCTAGACCCGACCTGGGAAAAGGGCTTGTGTCCTGCTTCGTGGTAAAGAGTTTAACAACTGAAACCTTATAAAAACAGCGGATTGAAGACAATTGAGATATAGAACATGCATTGTGGTAAACATTGACGCCCTCGTAAAAAGTCCAAATTTTCCAGAGGCAGCTTTGTAACTCATTGGAAATATTGGGCTCGATTTTCAAAATTTGCCATTTTTCGACTTTTTACGGAGCCGTCAAAATTGATGGTCCCGTAAAAAGTCCAACTCATGTAACATTCTAAAATAATTTAGTATTTGCGCATTTTCTTCTTGACGTCTTTTCTGTAAAGTGGTATGAATCATGTTAAATATTAATGAGATAGGTGCTG